>CBJNAR010000193.1:0-6541 GCA_966434075.1 uncultured bacterium | reverse complement strand
AGCCTACTAAGCGCCTCCCCGCGCCTGTCTACATATCCCGAAAAACTGACGACGAAGGAAGCCGGCGCCCGGCGTGCCGGGTGATCCGCACGCCGGCGCGGATCAACGCGGCCCTGTTTGTGCTAGCGCAAACACCGGGAACGCCGATAGTGGTAGGATGATCGGGAAGGACAAGGAGGTACTCCCGATGATACAACTGGATGCAACGACACTGGATCTGGTGGCGACGGCGCCGCCGTCCGACCTGTTCGAGCGCCTGACCCGTGACCTGCGCCCCGCGGTGAAGCGGCTGGCCCGGCAGATTGCCGCGTCGGAGACCAATCTCGCCGTGCTGGCTTTCTTGCGCTGTTACCCCCACACGGCGCTGACCGCGAACGATCTCGCCCGGCAGATCGACCGGCCGTACGTGGAGGTGGCCCCCGCGCTGGCCGGGTGGGTGGCCGCTGCGCTGGTCGAAGATGCGACTGCGGGCGATATCACCTTCTACCGCCTGACCACCGATGCGGCACGCCTGCGCGATCTGGAGGACGTGCTGGCCTGGCAGGCGCGCTGGCTGGACCAGGCACTCGGCATCGCCCAGGCTATCGGCGTGCCCGTGCTGCTGCTGCGTTCGCCGGTGGCGGCGGTTTTGCCGGAGACGGCGGTGGCCCACTGCCAACTGGGCCATGCGCTCAACGACGAGTACGGGCCCTACACCTATGCCGGGCACGGGGCAGGAGGCACCGGCGATGCCTGATACCCCCCCTGTCACCTTAGAGGCGATTCGCGGCGTGTTACAGACGACGCCCGCGCGCTGGCAGGCGCTGATGGCGCAACTCCCGGCGGCGATTCTGGAGCGGCCCGCTGCTCCGGGCGAGTGGTCGGCTGTGGATTGCCTGCGGCATCTCATCGACCTGGAAACCCGCGTCTTCCCGACCCGCCTGCGCGCCCTGCTGGCGGGGCAGGCGTTTCCCACCGCCGGCGCGCCAGTTGCCACCGCCGGCGCGTCGCCCGCCGAGCTGGCGGCGCTGTTTGCCCGGCACCGCACCGCCAATCTCGACCTGCTGGCCGGCGTGCAGCCGGCGGACCTGGATCGCGCCATCGCGCATCCCCAGCTCGGCCAGGTCACAGTGCGCAATCTGGTGCACGACTGGGCGGCACACGATTTGATGCACACGGTCCAGGCCGAGCGCGCCATGTTGCAGCCGTTCCTGCCCGGTACCGGCCCCTGGCGGCATGTCTTTGCGGACCACGACCTGGGCGATAGCGCGCCGGATGTGGCGCCGCCGCCCAGTGGGGCGGTAGGCGCGGGTGATGTGGCGCCGCCGCCCAGTGGGGCGGCAGGCGCAGGTAAGGAGGATACACGGGATGGCGGAGAATAGGCCGCGCGGCAACGCGGCGGAGTTATTGGTGCGCTGCCTGGAGAACGAGGGCGTCGAGTATGTCTTCGGGCTGCCGGGCGAGGAAATCGTGGACGTGCTCGACGCGCTGTCGCGGAGTTCGCAGATCCGGCTGGTGGTCACGCGGCACGAGCAGGGTGCCGCTTTCATGGCCGATGTGTATGGCCGGGTGAGTACCTATCCGGGCGTCTGCCTGGCAACGCTGGGGCCGGGCGCGACCAACCTGATCACCGGGATCGCCGACGCGAACCTCGACCGGGCGCCCCTGGTGGCGATCACCGGCCAGGCCGGGCTGGAACGGGTACACAAGGAGTCGCACCAGTACCTCGACGTGGTGCAGATGTTGCAGCCGATCACCAAGTGGAACGCGCGGGTGGCGCGGGCCGAGACGCTGCCGGAGATGGTGCGCAAAGCCTTCCGGCTGGCACGGCTGGAAAAGCCGGGCGCCACGCATCTGGAATTGCCCGAAGACGTGGCCGCCGAACCGGTGGATGCGGCGATTCACCCGCTGCCCGTGCGCCGCACGACCTACCCGGCGCCCACGGCGGCAACCCTGGAGGCCGCGGCAGAGCAGATCGCGGCAGCGCAGCACCCGGTGGTGCTGGCGGGCAACGGCGTCATTCGCCGCGAGGCCAGCGGCCACGATGCCGCCGCCGGGTTGGCGGCCTTCGCCCACACGCTGGACATCCCGGTGCTGCCCACGTTCATGGGCAACGGCGCGCTCGACGCCCGCGATGCCCTGGCCGGGCCGGCGGTGGGGCTGCAACGGCCCGGCGCCGACCTGGCCCTGCACCCGGTCCTGGCCGCCGCCGACCTGGTGATCACCGCGGGCTACGACCTGGTGGAGTGGGCACCCGCGCTTTGGAATCCCAACCGCGACAAGACGATCATCCATGTGGACAGCACGCCCGCCGAGATCGACGGCCATTATCTGCCCGCGGTCGAGGTGGTGGGTGAGATCGGCGCGGCCCTGAGCGCCCTGGCCGCCCTGTGTGCCGATCAGCCGTGCCGGCGCCCGGAGCGGGCCGCCCTGGCCGCCCATCCGTACGAGTCGCTGCACGCGTTTGCCCGCGATCCGAGCGTGCCGATGAAGCCGCAGCGGGTGGTCTGGGAGCTACGCGCCGCGCTGGGCGAATCCGACATTCTGATTAGCGACGTGGGCGCGCACAAGCTCTGGCTGGCCTCGTACTACCCGGCCTACCGCCCGAACACGCTGATCATCTCGAACGGGCTGGCGACGATGGGGCTGGCCGTGCCCGGTGGACTGGCCGCGCGGCTGGCGCAACCCACCCGGCGCGTGGTGGCCGTCAGCGGCGACGGCGGCTTCCTGATGAACTCGCAGGAGCTGGAGACGGCGCAGCGCCTGCGCGTGCCCTACGTCAACGTCGTCTGGAGCGACGGGCGCTACGGCGTCATCGAACTGAACCAGCAGCGGCGCCTGGGGCGCACCTTCGGCGTCGAATTCGGCAACCCCGACCTGGTGGCCTACGCGCGGTCGTTCGGCCTGCCCGCCTGGCAGGTGGAGCAGGCGGACGACTTCCGGCCGCTGCTGCAGCGCGCGCTGGAGCTCGACGGCCCGTCGCTAATCGTGGTGCCCACCGATGCGCGCGAGAACCAGCGCCTGGGCCAACCGGCGACTGCGGCCGCCGAATAAGAGACCGGAAGGAAAAGGAGACAGGAAAGTAGTCATGGACAACGCTTACACCTATATCGCCGACCTCGCCAAAGAGGTCACGGTGCCACAGGACGGCATCCTGAGCCGCATCCTCTATAAAGACGCCCAGGTGAACGTGACCCTGTTCGGCTTCGACGCCGGGCAGGAGTTGTCCGAGCATACGGCGGCCAGCCCGGCGATCATCCAGATCTTGCAGGGCGAGGCCCGGCTGGTCATCGCCGGAGAGGAGCGCGAGGGCCGCGCGGGCACCTGGATCCACATGGCCGCGCGCACCCCGCACAGCCTGATCGCCCAGACACCGGTGGTCATGCTCTTGCTGTTGTTGAAGTCGCCGGGTGGCAGCCGGGATTAGCCGTCTACCAGCGAGTTGGCGCGGCGGGCCGGGCCGGTTTCAAACCGGCCCCTACAGCGCAGCATGGCGATGGGCGACGGGCAGGGTCGCCACTCGGGTGGAACGGACAGGAAGCGGGGGGCGGACGGATGATCCAGGTCAAACGAGTGTATGAGCCGGCGGAGCCGGGGGACGGTGCGCGGTTTCTGGTCGAGCGGCTGTGGCCGCGGGGCATGAAGAAAGCGGCGCTGCAAATGGACGGCTGGCTCAAGGACGTGGCGCCCAGCACGGCGCTGCGACAGTGGTTCGGCCACGACCCGGCGCGGTGGGCCGAGTTCCAGCGCCGCTATGACGCCGAACTCGCCGCGGCGCCCGACGCCTGGGCGCCGCTGGTGGCAGCGGCCCGGCAAGGTTCCGTCACGCTGCTCTACAGCGCCCGCGACACCGAGCACAACGCTGCCCTGGCCCTGCGCGATTACCTGGAGCGCGCCCTGGCGGCCGGCGCGTCATGACCGGCGATAGGCCGGCGACAGAGAGGAGTAACCATGAGCGACCATGACCGCGAACCGGGATATACCTCGGGCACGACGGAGCGCGCGGCGCGCAATGTTCAGGCGCCGGTGCAACTGATCCACTTGAATGAAATGGCCGCGCAGGTGCGCGCGGAGCAGGATCGGCGCGACGTTGATCACACGGCCTATACGTTGCGCAATTCCCCGGCCCTGCGCCAGGTGCTGATCACCTTTCGGGCCGGGGGCCGCATGGACGATCACCATGCCGACGGCGGCGTGGCGATCCATGTGCTCGACGGCGAGGTAGGTGTGCAAGTGGACGGCAGCGACTATGTGCTGGCGGCGGGCGATGTCCTCGACCTTGCGCCGGGATTGCGCCATAATGTGCAGGCCCGCCATGACAGCGTGGTGCTGCTGACGATTGCCCCCGTCGGGTCCATGGCCCATCCCGATGCGGCGGCGCCGCAATCGGGTGACTGACGAAACCCGTTTCCCGCTTTTTCACGCTTGACAGCTCGGCCATCCTGGTTTATCCTGTAGCCACGCGCCGGGGGTACAGCCACGCGCGGAGCGCTGCTCCGGGCTTGCTGCTTTAGCGGATACTTCCGCACGGCCTGTCGCGCTACCTTGATCGCCTGGACCGGCGCACACCGGGTGACGCCGGTTGGGAAGCAGG
The DNA here is from genome assembly GCA_966434075.1 of uncultured bacterium. Lineage (GTDB taxonomy): Bacteria > Chloroflexota > Chloroflexia > QHBQ01 > JAICKM01 > JAICKM01. The sequence goes on along the minus strand of CBJNAR010000193.1, from coordinate 1,968 downwards.
CATATTTGCCTGGTGGCGCACCGGAGACGGACGGCGCACCGCGCCCGGCATCCCATCGTTCCGCCGGCCCCGCGCATTGGCGCGACCGGCCCGATCCCATCCCCTGCGCCTGGCCGGCGGGCCAGCCGTCGCGGTGCGGCGCGGGCCGTCTACACACTCGCCCCGATAAGCCCGACTATTATTGCCGGTCATTCGTCCTTAGCGTGGCCCGCGGTTCGCCGCAACCAACCAGGAGGTGAGGCCCCGAATCACATTCTCACGTCCCACCAACCCGCTGCTACAACGCCTGTAGTGTGTCTGATTGGCTTTACGGAGGAGGAAAGTGATGAAACGCAAACTGCACCGTCTGACGACCCTGATCGCCTGCCTCAGCATCCTGAGCATGCTGCTGGCCGCCTGTGGTGGCGAAGCCGCCGCGCCCACCGCCGTGCCGACCACGGGCGCGGCCCCGGCGGAAGCGACGAACACCACCGCCGCCCTGCCCGCCGCCCCCACGCCCACCACCGCCGCTATGGCCGATGCCGGCGACGTGGTCTGGATCTCCACCCAGTTCACCCCTGTCGAAGAGAGCGAGCGCCTGCGCAACACGATCCTCAAGGACTTCAAGGGCAAGGTCGAGTATGTGCCGCAGGACCCCGGCCCGTTCAACGACCGCATCATGGCCGAGAATAAGACCGGCAAGGTGACCATTTCGCTGGTCGGCGGCCTTCATGGCGACTTCCCGCCGCTGATCGGCGCGGGCGCGATGGAGGATGTGTCGGCGCTGGCCGCCAAGCTGACGGACCGCGGTATCCCCGCCGCCTTCATGGACCTGGGCAAGATGGGCACGGACAAGCAGTATTACATCCCCTGGATGCAGGCCACCTATATCCTGGCCGCCAGCAAACAGGCCCTCCAGTACCTGCCGCAGGGCGCAGATGTGAACAAGCTGACCTATGACCAGTTGAAGGAGTGGGCGGCCAACATCCAGAAGGGCACCGGCGAGCGCAAGTTCGGGCTGCCCGGCGGCCCCAAGGGCCTGATCCACCGCATCTTCCAGGGCTATCTCTACCCGGCCTACACCGGCCACAACATCGTCGACTTCCGGTCGCCGGAGGCCGAGCAGATGTGGGCCTACGTCAAAGACCTGTGGCAGTACACCAACCCGCAGTCCACCACCTATGAGTTCATGCAAGAGCCGCTGCTGTCGGGCGAGGTCTGGCTGACCATCGACCACACCGCCCGCCTGATCAACGCGGTGAAGGAGCGCCCGGACGACTTCGTGCTAGCCCCGGCGCCGAGCGGCCCGAAGGGCCTGGCCTTCATGCCGGTGCTGGCCGGGCTGGGCATCCCCAAGGGCGCGCCGAACCGCGCCGGCGCCGAGGCGCTGATCGAGTACCTGACCCAGCCGCAGACGCAGGTCACCACTCTGCGCGAAAATGCCTTCTTCCCGGTGGTGAAGACCGATACCAGCGGCGACCTGGACAAGGGCACCAGCATGGAAGCGGCGGCGGTGAGCGCGCAGTCGTCGGCGGCCAACGCCTTGCCCGCGCTGCTGCCGGTGGGGCTGGGGTCCAAGGGCGGCGAGTATAACAAGGTGTTCACCGACAGCTTCCAGCGCATCGTGCTGAAGAACGAAGACATCAAGACCGTGCTGGCCGATGAGACCAAGATCCTGCAGGCGATCCTGAACGACACCAAAGCCCCCTGCTGGGCGCCCGACCCGACGAGCAGCGGGCCGTGCCAGGTGAAGTAGTTCGCGCATCCCTGCCGCATTGCCGTCCCCACCCGGCGGATCGGTAACGCGGCAGGCCGGTTTGAAACCGGCCCCTACACCGGCGGTTGGATGGCTACCGATAGCCGATCACGGCGATTTCGCGTTGTAGGGGCCGGTTGCAAACCGGCCCGTACCCTCGTAACGGAGCCGGCTACCGGCGCGGAATGGAGCAGGCGTATGAGTGCTACCGGACGGGTCGAAGACGCGGCGGT
>CBJNAR010000192.1:0-6544 GCA_966434075.1 uncultured bacterium | reverse complement strand
CACTTGTAGTATAACAACACAATACAGCGCTGATTTCTGGCACATACTTTGCTACGAATTAAAAGGCACAAATCCGACCGGCCCGCCGACCGGACCGGCACAACGCAACCTCAACGAGGAGGATTCACCAGCATGACCTTTCGACTCACCAGTTCCGCGATTGCCGACGGGCAACCCATCCCGCGGCGCTATAGCTGCGAAGAACACAGCATCTCCCCGCCTCTGACCTGGGACGACGTACCGGCGGGCACGCAGAGTTTCGCCCTGCTGCTTGACGACCCCGACGCGCCGCACGGTGTCTACACGCACTGGGTACTGTATGGCATCGCCGCCGGGGCGCGGGCGATCCCGGAGAACGTGATCCCCGGCAAGGAGGGCCCCGACGGCAGCCGCCAGGGCCGCAACAGCGCGGGCCAACCGGGCTATACCGGCCCGTGCCCGCCGCGCGGCACGCACCGCTACGTCTTCGACCTCTACGCGCTGGACACGACGCTGGACCTGCCGCCGGGCGCGACCAAACGCGAGCTGATCGACGCGATGGGCACCCATATCATCGCCGAGGCGCAATTGACCGGTACGTATCAAAAGCACACACCGGGCGGCTAGTCGCTCGCGCCGCGCGCCGGCGGTAACTGTGCGCACAGCGAGGGGGAACACACATGACAACGGGAGTATTTCATGACCGCAGGGATGCGGGCCGGCAACTGGCCACCCGGCTGGCGACCTACGCCGGGCGCCCCGATGTCCTGGTCCTGGCCCTACCCCGCGGCGGCGTGCCGGTGGGGTTCGCCGTGGCCCAGGCGCTGCAGGTGCCCCTCGACGTGTTCCTCGTGCGCAAACTCGGCGTGCCGGGGCACGAAGAACTGGCGATGGGCGCTATCGCCACCGGCGACGTGGTCGTGTTGAACGAAGATGTGGTGCGCGAACTGGGCATCCCGGAACGCGTGCTCGCCGCCGTGGTGGCCCAGGAGCGCCAGGAACTCGCCCGCCGCGACCATCTCTACCGCGACGGCCGCCCCATGCCGGCGATCCAGGACCGCGTCATCATCCTGGTTGACGACGGGTTGGCGACGGGCGCGACCATGCGTGCGGCGGCCCAGGCGATCCGCGCCCAACAGCCCGCGCGGCTGGTGATCGCCGTGCCGGTGGGCGCGACCCCGACCTGCGAGGCGTTGCAGGCCGAGGCCGACGAGGTCATTTGCCTGCTGATGCCCACGCCGTTTTACGCCGTCGGCCTCTGGTACGAGGATTTCTCGCCCACCAGCGATCAGGAGGTGCGGGCCGACCTGGCCGAGGCCGCCGCGCGCTCCCTCGCCGCACCCGGCGGCCCGGCGCCGCCCGCCGCAGGCACCTACGCATAGAACAGGAGGCTGCCAACCATGGCCGACACCCAGAGCATCCTTACTACCCTGCGCGGCGCCGCCCAGCCCTTCACCGGCGCGCCCGCCGATTACACCCCGCTGCTCGATTTGATTGGCGATGCACGGTTCGTGCTGATCGGCGAAGCCTCGCACGGCACCCGTGACTTCTACCACGAACGCGCCGAGATCACCAAGCGGCTGATCCGCGACAAGGGCTTCACCGCCGTCGCCGTCGAAGCCGACTGGCCCGACGCGTATCAGATCAACCGCTACGTGCGCGGCAGCGGCGACGGGGCCACGGCCATCGACTCGCTGGCGGGCTTCGAGCGCTTCCCAACCTGGATGTGGCGCAACACCGTGGTGCTCGACTTCATCGGCTGGTTGCGCGACTACAATGACAACCGCCCCACGGGCGCGGCCAAGGCCGGGTTCTACGGGCTGGACCTCTATAGCATGTACGGCTCGATCCGCGCCGTGCTGGAGTATCTCGACAAGGTGGACCCGGAGGCCGCCCAGCGCGCCCGCTACCGCTATAGCTGCCTGGAACACTTCGGCGAAGACTCGCAGGCTTACGGTTACGCCGCCAGCTTCGGCATGAGCCAGCCCTGCGAGGACGAGGTGATCAAACAGCTTGTGGAGTTGCAGCACCACGGCGCCGACTACAGCAGCCGCGACGGCCGCGTGGCGGAAGACGAGTTCTTCTTTGCCGAACAGAACGCCCGCCTGGTGAAGAACGCCGAGGAATACTACCGCAGCATGTTCCACGGGCGCGTCTCGTCCTGGAACCTGCGCGACACGCATATGGTCGAGACGCTCGACGCACTCGTGGGCCATCTCGACCGGCAAGGCGGGCGCAGCAAGGTCGTGCTCTGGGCGCACAACTCGCACCTGGGCGACGCCCGCGCCACGCAAATGGGCCAGGGCGGCGAGGTGAACATCGGCCAACTGGTGCGCGAGCGCCATGATGGCGACACCGCACTGATCGGCTTCACCACCTACACCGGCACCGTGACGGCGGCGTCCGACTGGGACGAACCGGCGGAACGCAAACGGGTGCGCCCAGGGCTGCCGGGCAGCTACGAGGCCCTGTTCCACGAGGTTGGCATCCCGCGCTTCTGGCTGCCCCTGCACAGCGGCCCCGCCGCGGACGCGCTGCGCCGCCCGCGCCTGGAACGCGCCATCGGCGTCATCTACCGCCCGGACACCGAGCGCATCAGCCACTACTTCACCGCCGAGTTGCCGGCGCAATTCGACGCCGTGATCCATCTCGACGAGACGCGCGCGCTGGAACCGCTGGAGCGTACCGCCGGCTGGGAGACCGGCGAGGTGCCGGAGACCTATCCGACGGCGATGTGACGTAAGGAGCCGGAGACCTATCCGACGGCGATGTGATGTGATGTGATGTAAGGAAAGGAGGCGCGACCATGACCACCCACCGCGGACCCGGCGGCGCCGAGCACGTCGTCCAGGTGCCGCTCGGCGCCATTACCCTGGAAGGCAACCTGGGGTTGCCGCCCCAGCCGCGCGGCGTCGTGCTGTTCGCGCACGGCAGCGGCAGCAGCCGCCATAGCCCGCGCAACCGCTACGTGGCCGGGGTGCTGGTGGAGGCCGGGTTGGCGACTCTGCTGATCGACCTGCTGACGCCGGAGGAAGAGCGCATCGACCTGCGCACTGCCGAGTTGCGCTTCGACATCGGCCTGCTGGCACAGCGCCTGGCCGGGGCGACCGACTGGCTGCAAGCGGCGCCGGCCACGCGGGGCCTGCCGGTGGGCTGCTTCGGCGCCAGCACCGGCGGCGGCGCGGCTCTGGTGGCAGCGGCAGCGCGGCCCGCGGCGATCCGCGCCGTCGTGTCGCGCGGCGGGCGGCCCGACCTGGCGGGCGCGGCCCTGGCCCGCGTCCAGGCGCCCACGCTGCTGCTGGTCGGCGGCGCCGATATCCCGGTCATCGCCCTCAACCAGCAGGCGCTGGCCCAACTGCGCGGGGTGAAGGAACTCGCCATCGTGCCGGGCGCGACCCATCTCTTCGAGGAGCCGGGCGCGCTGGAGGAGGTCGCCCGCCGGGCACGCGACTGGTTCCTGCGCTACCTGCCGCCGGACGCCGCCACCCAGCCCGCCATCCCACCCGCGGTGCATCCGCCGGGACCCGCGCCTGCGTAGCAGCAACCGCGCCCGGCCCATTTGCGGTGTAGGGGCCGGTTTCAAACCGGCCTCGCCCGGCGCCCGGATTGCCGCACCGGACGCCGGAAACAAGAGACTCATGGTATAGTCGTTGCTGATCCGATAGGCGAAAGGAGGCGTAATCCCATGAGTACCCTTCATCAATTGACCCATTCGGTCCTGATTAGCGTACCGCTGGTGGAAGAACCGCTCGACGGCGAAACCACGGAAGATCTCAGCACGGAGTTGATCACCGAGCTGACCATCAAGCGCGCGCTCGGCGATGTGCTGGGTTCCGTGGAGACGCCCGCCGGCCTCGAACTCCAACTGGCGATTGCCAACCCGGCGGCGACGGTGCCCGCGATCTACGCCGCGCTGCGCACCGTGGCCCTGGCCGATCTGCAAACCCTCGCCGACGTGGCCACGCTGAGCATCACGCCGCTCGATCAGCTCCGGCCGGACGACCTGGCGCCGCCGGACCTGGCCGAAGTGATGGGCTAACACCCAGGGGCCGGGCGCGCAGGTGGTCCCGCCGCCCGGCCCCGCATCGCCGCCTCACGCCTGCCGGGTGCCCGCGGGCGCCGGCAATAGACACGAGGTGCCGGCCAGGAAGGTCCGCAACGCCACCTCGCTCGCCGGATCGGCCATGATCATCACCGTATCGCCTGCTTCCAGGCGCGTATCGGCGCGCGGGAAGATCGTCGCCCCGGCCCGCACTACCGAGATGACCAGCGCCTTGGCCGGCAAGCCCAGGTCGCGCAAGGCCCGCCCGGCCAGGGGCGATTGCGGCTCCACGCGGGCCTCGAACAGCACGGTGCCCGCCGTCAGCGCCGTGGCCCGGCGCACGCTCCGCTGCAAGGTCTGCTTGTACTCCTGCGCAATATCGCGCGTGAGCAGGCGGCCCACCAGGTGCCGGTTCTCCACCACCGGCGCCCAGTTCAGCCCACGCTCGGTCAGCTTCTCCAGCGCCACGTCGAGCGTCTGGTCGGGCGTGAGCAGGATCGGGTTGCTCTCAGCCACCTGGCGGGCCGGGATGGTGCCATCGCCGCGCGGCATCTCGGCCAGGTGGGCGCGGCTGACCGTGCCCACCACCTCGGCCTGCTCGTTCAGCAACACGGCCCCGCCCGCCGGGTCGCTCTCCACGGCGGCCACCACCCCGGCCAGCGGCGCGGCGGCGGCCACCGTGGGGCCGGGCGCGGTCATGGCGTCGCGCACCAGCAACGACGACAGCAGCGGGAAGCTGAAGCGCACCCGGTGGGCGGGCGACGCGGCTCGGTTCGGCAACTGGCTGCGGTAGATCGTTGTGTCGCCGACCAGGATGGTCGAGATCGCCACGGCGATCATGGCGGGCGCCAGCAGCGACAGGTTGCCGGTCATTTCGGCCACCATCAGCATCACCGCCAGCGGCGCGTGGGCGATGCCGCCGAACAGCGCCATCATGCCGATGATCACGAACGACCCTGGATCGGCGGGCATCTGCGGCAGCACGCCCTGGCCCAGCCGCCAGAAGGCCGCGCCCAGCATCCCGCCGATGACCATGCCGGGACCGAAAATGCCGCCCGACCCTCCCGAGCCGATGGACAGCGAGGTCGCCAGGATCTTGGCGAGCGGCAGCACCAGCACCATCCAGAGCGGCAGGCCCAGCAGGTCGCGGCTCATGCCGATCTGCACCCAGCCATAGCCCATGTGCAGCGCGCCCGGCACCCAGATGCCCAGCAGGCCGACGAGGCCCCCGCCGAGCGCCGGCTTGAGCCAGCGCGGCAGGGCCAGACGGTGGAACATCCCGCTGATCCCATAGAACGACCGCGCATAGAGCAGCCCGCCCAGCCCGCTCAGTACGCCGAGCAGGCCGTAATAGACCAATTGGATCGGCTGGTCGAACGCCAACTGCGTCTGCGCGCCGAAGATCGGCATATAGCCGAAGAAGGCACCGTAGACGCTGTAGCCGACGATGGACGCGATCAGGCCGGGGATGATCGCCTCGACTTCGAGGTCGTGCAGGTAGAGGATCTCCGCCGCCATTAGCGCCCCACCCAGCGGCGCGCGGAAGATGGCGCCGATGCCCGCGCCCATGCCCGCCGCGACGGCGATGCGCCGGTCCTGCGTGTCGAGGCCCAACCAATCGCTCAACAGCGATCCGAAGCCCGCCGAAATCTGCGCCGCCGGCCCCTCGCGCCCGCCCGAGCCGCCCGACCCGATGGTGATGGCCGAGGCGACCAGCTTGATCGGCGGGATCCGCGCGCGGATGCGGCCCCACTTGTGATGGATGGCGTCGATGGCCGCGTCGGTGCCGTGGCCCTCGGCTTCCGGCGCCAGCGTGAAGACGATCAGGCCCGAGATGAGCGCGCCCAGCGCCGTGACGGCGGGCAGCAGCCAGGGCCGGTCCGGAGCCACCACCCGCGTCACGCCTTCCCCGGCGGGTGCCGGCGGCAGATAACCGGCCAGCGTGCCGAGAAAGAAATCGGTGGCCCAGGCGATGCCGAGATAAAAGGCCACCGCGCCCAGCCCGGCCACGACGCCGATCAGCGTGCCCAGAAACAGCCACTTGGCGAGGTAGCGCTGGCTCTCGAAGCCGGCCCCGGCCAGCACATCGCGCCGCAGCCACTGGACCAGGCGCGCGCTGCGCACGCGGTCGAGCAGATCGGACGGGACCGTCACCGAAGGCGCGGAATCTTCCTTAGCATCGGGGTTCGCCATTTACCGTTCCTCCGGAAAGTCGTCGCGCAAACACTCCTGTCCCAATATCCGGCCAAACACAAAAACATAAACGCGGCGCCGCGCGCCCCATTATCCGAGCTGCCAATGCGGAATCCGCCCCTCACCCGCCGGGCGGCGCGGGGCCGGTGGTGGCGCGGACCACGAGATCCGCCGGAAAGCGGCGCGGCGCCGGCGCAACGCCCGGCCGATCCAGCAGATCGAGCAGCATCTCGCTGCCCGCGCGGCCCATGTCGTACATCGGCACATGCACCGTGGTCAGGCCGAGATAGGGCGCTACGTCGATATCGTTGTAGCCAGCGACCGAGAGAT
>CBJNAR010000191.1:0-6549 GCA_966434075.1 uncultured bacterium | reverse complement strand
AACCCCCTACTAATCTCCGCGTGCTTCGTTCCTGCGCGGCGCGAATCGTGCGTCTTATAAACCCATAGACTCCTTCGCATGCTTCGTTCCTGCGCGGTGCAGACTCGTCAATACGTCCCCCCGCCGTCCCTTGCCTGGACTCAGCACGCAGCACGCGCTAGGGCTCCGGGGTGGCCGTGGGCGCCAGGCGCAGCGGCGGGATGGTCACCGGCTCGTTGAAATGGGCCCAGTGCCAGACCAGGCGATAGGTCACCGTGGGTTGCAGCGGCCAGTAGACCGGCGCCTGAATAAACGCGGGTACCGGCCACACCACCAGCCCGCGGCCGTGTAGCACCAGCCACCGGCCATCTGCGCTGAAGTGCGGCGTCCCGCCTGGCATGCTCCGGTCCGGCGGCTGCGCCAGGCGCAGCGGCGCGGCGGCCGGGTGCTGCAAATCCCAGACCTGGACGCCGGTCGCGGCGCCGGCAAGCGCCAACCAGCGGCCATCGGGGCTGATCGTGGCGGTGGCGGCGTCCGAGTCGCCCGGCGCCAGCGTCGCCAGCAACTGGCCGTCCGGGACCTGTCGCACCTCCAGGGCGTCCGCCGTGGTGGAGGGGATCACCAGCCCCCGGCTGTCGGGCGTGAACAGCAGCGTGCCGGCGTCGCCCGTGACCGGCACCGCGAGCGTTTCCGTGTGCTCCCGCAGGCCGTAGCTACGCCAGAGTTGCAAGATGCGGGTCGCCCGTGTGCCCCCGGCCGGCGCCGGGGCGGACAGGACGGCCACCCACTTGTTGTCGGGCGACAGGGCCAGGGCGAAGGGGCCGGGCAGGCCCGGATCCAGGGTGGCGAACGGCTGCCAATCGTCGGTCCGGTAGAGGTGGATTCCGTTATGCTCCACCGCCAGCAAGCTGCCGTCGGGGCTGAAGGTGAAGGGCTGCAGCGAGTTGACCCGGTCGAACTTGCTCTCGATGTGCCCGTCGCGGGTGCTCCAGCGGTAGAACCCCCCGCCTGCCGGCGCGATCAGGCTCTCGCCGCCGGCGGCCAGCACCGCCCGGTCGAAGCTCAGGCCTATCTCCTCATGGGCCAGGGGGACGGTGCGCACCAGCGCGCCGTCGGGCAGCCGGCGGAGCTGCAGGCGATCGGCGTCCACGACGAAGTACACCCCCGATCCGTCGGGGGCCGGCAGCCCCGGCGCCGTCTCGGCCGTCCGCGGCTCGATAGCGGTCAGCACCAGGCGACGCACGCGGGCGGGCGGCTGCGGGTCCACCCAGAACTCGACCGTGGCGGTGGTTACCGGCTTGCCGAACAGCGGGCTGAGGAGGGCGTGGCCGGCCATAACCAGGTGCGTGGTGGGCGTGCCGTCGACCAGTTCGTGGGGCGGGGTGCCCAGCGTTACCGTCACGCCCTGGCTTAGCGCCGCCCGGAAGTCCAGGTCCGGGGAGGGCTGCCATAACCCTTGCGTGACCGGCAGCCCCCCGACGGTGGCCACGCTGCTGTTCAGCTTTTCCGCGCGGCCATCCTCGTGCAGGATGTAGAGGGCGCCGTCACGGGCAACGTAGGTCGTGGTATAGGACTGCGTGTAGAAATGGATCGTGGCGTCGAACCGGTAGGCGCCGTTGGTCACGTCGGCCACCCCGCCGGCGCGGTCGATCGTTTCGGGGAACGCCGGGGCATAGCTATAGTCGGGCAGCGCATAGGTCACCGCCGAGGTCATGGCCCAGGTAAAACTCTGCAGGGCAGACATATTGGCGAGCGCCGTGCGCAGCAGTTCGGGGCCAGCGCGCGGGGGGATGGGCGTGGGCGCGACGGTGGGGGTGACGGCGGCGCCGCAGGCCGCCAGCACCAGGCTCAGCCCGGCCAGCAGGGCCACGCGGGCCGGGGAGAACAGGCGACGCATACGAGATTCCTCCTTTTGCACGGGAGCGACGGACCTGCCGCCCCACGCCGTCCCATATCTTGACTCAGCACGCAGCACTCGTTAGGGCGTGGCCGTGGGTGCGAGGCGCAGCGGCGGAATGCTCACCGGCTCGTTGAAGTGGCCCCACTGCCAGACATAGCGATAGGTCTTCATCTCTTGCAGCGGCCAGGACACGGGCGGCGCGGCCAGATCGGCCACCGCCCACACCCGCACGCCCTTCCCGCTGAACAGCAGCCGGCTGCCGTCCGCGCTGAAGTGCGGCAGGCCGCCCGGCGCGGCTTTCGCCACCCCCGGCTCCAGGCGCACCGCCTCCGCGGTCGGGTGCGCCAGGTCCCAGACATAAACCCCGGCCGTGTCCGAGGCGAGCGCCAGCCGGCGACCGTCCGGGCTGACGGCCAGGGCCGCCAGAGCCGGCACCGCGGGCGCCAGCGTGTGCAGCAGTGCGCCGTCGGCCACCTGGCGGATCTCCACCGCGCCGTCCGCGCGCGTGTGCAGCACCAATTGCCGGCTATCCGCGGTGAACAGCAGAGCGTCAATTTCGGCTTCGGCCTGATCCTTCAGGGTTTGCGTGCGCACCAGGGTGCCGTCGGTGCGCCAGATCTGCAAGACCCGGCGCGGCGAGTGGTAGCGTTCTCCGCCCGCCGGCGGGGCCAGGGCAGCCACCAGACGCCCGTCGGGCGAGAAGGTCAGAGCGTGGGTGCCGGGCAGGACCGATTCCAGCGTGGCGACGCGCTGCCAGTCGCTGGTGCGATACAGGCCGATCCCGTTGTCGCCCAACGCCAGCCACCCGCCGTCGGGGCTGAGCCTGTAGCCCGGATTGAAGCCGTTGACCTCGGGCGATTCGCTTTCGATGTGCCCGTCCTGGGTGCTCCAGCGGTAGAAGTGGGGGAGCGCCACCCCGACCACGCTCCGGCCGTCGGCCGTGAAGCCCAAGATTTCGATATCACTGGGCCGGGCGGGTGGGGCCAGTTGGACGGTGCGCAGCAAGCCGCCATCGGGCAGGCGGCGGAGCTGCAGGCGATCGCCGCCCACCAGGAAGCCGGCGACCGGCTCGGTGGGGCTGAGGATGCCCGGCCCCGGCACGTCGCCGGTTGGGACGGCAGCCGTCAAGGCCAGGCGGCGCACGCGGGCGGGGGGCTGCGGGTCCACCCAGAACTCCACCGTGCCGCTCAATGCATCCGTGCTCCAGAATACCTCCGGCATGGCGCGGAGATCCATGGCCAGATGCGTAGTCGGCACGCCGTCGATCACTTCGCTGGGCGGAGTACTCAGCGTCACGGGCACTCCTCTGCTCAGCGCCGGCTCATAATTGAAACCAGGGGCGGGCTGCCACATGCCCTGCTGGAAGAAGAACCAATAGTAACCGATAGCCGATTCGCCGGGCAACTCTTGCGCGCTGCCGTCGGGCTGGATGAAATACCTCTCGTCGTCGCGCACGACGATCGTCGCAGATCCCGTCTGGCCCCTCGCCTCGATTGCGATCTCGAACTGGTGCGTCCGGTTGGTCACATCGGCCACGCCTTGGACGCGATCGAAGAGTTCGTTCATCAGCGGCTTATAGCTGTTGTCCGGCAGCGAATAGGTGATGTCCTGGGTCAGGACCCAGGTGAAACTCTGGAGGGCGGGCATATTGGTGAGCGCCGTATGCAGGAATTCGGGATCGGGGCGCGGGGCCACGGTGGGCACCGGGGTGGGCGGCGGCACGGTGGGGGTGGCCGGCGGCACGGTAGGGGTGGCCGCGGCCCCGCACGCGGCCAGCACCAGGCTCAGCCCGACGAGCCCGGCCAGGCGGGCGCGGGCGAACACGGGACGCATAGGGGGGACCTCCTTGTGCGCCGGAGGGCGCACCAGAGCGAGGACCGCCGGATCCGCTGCCGGGGGGGCCGGGCCGGCGCGGGGATGCGGTTGGTGGCGCCGCGACCAGACCCGCGCCCGGCGCCAACCAGGGGCTCCGGGGGGCGGAAGGGAACGGAGTTGCGGAACATGGCAACCTCCGCGACGATGGGACCCAGGGATGGCGGGCCGCCCGCGCGCCGTAAGCGCGATCCGCAGACGGCCCCAAGCCTAGCATACCGCGTCCCGGTGACAGCCGCGGTTACGCCGGGTAGCGATTCGGTAACAGTTGGGGCCGGTCGCCGGGGTGGCGAGCCGGCTTATTGCCGGGCGATTCTGCACCGCAGCGTGTGATATGTGCCGGTGGGACACAGGGGGGCATGAAAGGTAGCTTGTCACGCTGAGCGCAGCGCAGAGTCTCGGCTTGGCCCCCAACGCGACGAGATTCTGCGCTGCGCTCGGAATGACAATTTGAGTGTGACGCTACTTTGAATGACAATTCCCCAGGGCTACCCAGCCTTCCCACTTTCAGGGAAGCTGCAGAGAACGCAGAGGGTTTAGGGGGTTTACAACGAAGGCCACCGCCGAGGACACGGAGTTGCGCGGATCGACCGCCCATTCACACGGATTAATGTTAATGATCTCTGCGTTCTCGGCGTCTCGGCGGTGACTCTGAAGGGATGGGCGCCGGACGCGCGCTACTGCGCCGGTGCGGTGACGAGGGCGAAGGCCAGGCCGTCGTAGCCCTTGCTGCCCACGGTTTGCAGAACGGTGGCCTCCACGCCCGGCGCGGCGGCCTGCGCCTCCAGGAAGCGGCGCACGCCCTGCACGTTGGGGTCGGCGGCGGCGGGGTCCGCCACGGCGCCGTTGCGGACCACATTGTCGGTGATGATCAGGCTGCCGGGCCGGGTCAGGCGCAGCGCCCAGGTGAAATAGGCGGCGGTGTTGGGCTTGTCGGCGTCGATGAACACCAGGTCGAACGGCCCGGCCTCCCCGCTGACCAGCGCGGGCAGCGTCTCCAGCGCGGGGCCGACGCGCACCTCCACCACGGCGTCCAGCCCGGCGCGGGCGATGTTGGCGCGCGCCACCGCGGCGTGCCTGGGGTCGGCTTCGAGGGTGATCAGGCGGCCCCCGGCGGGCAGGGCGCGCGCCAGCCAGATCGTGCTGTAGCCGCCCAGCGTGCCGATCTCCAGGATGGCCCGCGCGCCCATGGCGCGGGCGATGATTTGCAGCAATTGCCCCTGGTTGGGCGCCACGTTGATCGGCGGCAGCCCGGCGGCGGCCTGCGCGGCCAGCGCGGCATCCAGCACCGGGTCGGCGGGCGGCCCCAACTCGGCGACATAGCGATCCACCGCGGTCCATTGTTCTTGCGACATACGTCCTCCTCCGCCGGCTAACGGTTCCGGCCACCGGCGGAGTATAGCATGGGCGCCCGGCGCCTGCAACCGGTATACTGAGGGAGACGAGTGGTCGGTGGTCAGTGGTCCGTGGTCCGTGATCAGTAGCTTAGCGCGGGGGCCGTCACTCTGAGCGCAGCGAAGAATCTCGTCTCCTGGGCACACACCGAGACTCTTCGCTGCGCTCAGAGTGACAATTCTCCACGGTACTGGCCACTGACCACTGACCACTGACCACTCATACACGGAGAGGAACGTAGCGCTCAATGGAACTGGTAGGGCAACTGCTGACGGTGGCCGGGCTGGGGCTGGTGGCGCTGTGGGCGGCGATCCCGGCGGGGCTGGCCTTCCACCTGCCGCCGGTGGTGGTCGCCGCGGCGGCGGGGCTGGGGTCGGTCGCCAGCATGGCCGCGGTGATCGCGCTGGGGGCGCCGCTGCGGGCGGCGTTGCTGCGGCGCTACGGTGCCCGGCGGGCGGGCCGGCCCGGCCTCATGGATCGCATCTGGGCGCGGGGCGGGGCGCTCGGCTTTTGTTTGGCCGCGCCGCTGCTGCTGGGCACACCGCTGGGCACGGCGCTCGGCCTGGCGCTGGGCCTGCCGGTGCGCCGCCTAGTCCTCTGGATGACGGCCGGCATCGCCCTGTGGGTCACGGTCTATACGGTGGTCGCGCTGCTGGGGCTGGCCGGGCTGGCCGCCTGGTGGGGCGGCATATAGGCGCAAGGGTCCTGCAGGTAGCCGTATATTCCATATATATTTCCCATCCTGAGTGAATAAAGTAAACTCCCACAAAATATCAGTGGATCTGTGTATTGATTAATGCGCGAATTCCGTGTTAGAATGAAAGTCACGCTCGACATACGAGCCACCACGAAAGGAGGTATGCTAAACCCGGCTGCGACTGAACGTGCAATTGACGCAGATTACAATATAACTTTATAGCCTTCGAGAGGGCGTGAGCAGAGAGGAGCATCCAGATGCGCGCACTACGCTTCATCGGTGTCACGATTATCGGGTTGGCGACTCTGTTGACAGCCGGCCCGGCGGCACAGGCCTATGCGGCCCCCCCTAGTGTCGAGAGAATCATCATCGACCAAACCATACCGGCGGGAGGCTTGACGGCCGTGTGCGGCTTTCCGGTGCAGCGGCATGATGAACTGTCCATCGTCGTACGCGTATTCACCGACAATAGCGGGAACGTGGTAAAAGAGATCGACTCATACCATGGAACGCAGACCTTCAGCGCGAACGGGCATAGCGCCGTGGGGCGGACCACCGGCCCCGAGATCTTTCTAGTCCACCCGGATGGGTCGCTGACGATCCAGTCCAACGGCCCCACGCGCTTTGTCGTGTTACCAGGCGCGGGTCCCGTTTGGGGGAACACCGGTCATGTTACCGTCGAGGTCGACCCGGACGGGAATGTGAC
>CBJNAR010000190.1:0-6566 GCA_966434075.1 uncultured bacterium | reverse complement strand
ACCCCGCCGCCCTTCCAGGGCACGCCCTACCCCACCGAAGACCTGGAGCATCCCCATATCGCCCCGACCTACCCACCCACGCCGCTGGACGGCACGCCGAACTGGCCCGGCATCCCCGCCCCGGTCCCGACCGGATCGCCCGCGCCGGCGGCCCCCGCGGCCCAGCGCCCCACGGGCGTGCCCGCCATCGTGCCCACCATCCCCGATGCCGGCCCCGATCAGCCGGCCTTCACGGAAGCCGATGTGCGGCGCTATGATTCCACGCACACCCCGCGCAGCTTTGCCATGCGTGGGGAAGCGATCGGGCCGGTAACTATTCGCCAGATTAGCTTCGGGACGGTGGACCAGTTGCGCGTGCCGCTGGGCGGCGACCTAGGCTTGCCCGGCGCCACCCTGCTATGTTATGTCGAGTACTCGGGCACCTTTCGCTTGACCCACCCGCCCGGCATGGGCGAGCCAACCCTCAGCCAGGACGCCGCCGAGGTCTTTGACGCGCACACGGGAAATCTGCTGCAATCGAGTGTGGGATCGGCGGGGCCTTAACCGGCGGGCGACCCTTTGGACAGAGTGTGTGCTAATCGAACCGGGAACGCTCCGGCTACCAGGCAAGATGGGCGCGCCGGCAAGAGGCGGCTTGCCATCCAGGGAGGTCAGCAGCCACTGTGTGCCTGCCGGCCCATCCTGCGTTGAGCCGGTAGGGACCGGAGATGCAGGTGTAGATGTAGGTGCCGGCAGGCAAGACACAAGTACCATAACGGCTGCCAGGCATAAGGCTATCCCCAACCAACGTCTACCGCTGTGCTTCATCCGGCTACTCCGCCGCCGGCCCTGGACGCATCGCCTAGCTGCCCAGGTGGGGCATGATGCCCTCGCCCTGACTGGTACAGGTCCCCAGGCGGCCGCCGTTGGCCGGCCTGCTCAGGTTCCTCCGGCGGCGCGGCGCCCTGCCCGCGTCGGCGGCCGCTCGTAAGGGTGAGCGGCAACACGAGGAGCAAGAGCGACCCGCCCACGTACACGCAGGTAGCAGTTACCGCCTCGATTATTGCCTCCGTCACCCGCACGTTGGCATAGGGACCGAACATCCTCTCCGGGGCCACAAACGCGTAGGTGATGCCCTCCATGAGGTTCAGGTAAGCGCCGAAGCCGATTGTGCCGGCGAACACCAGCCATAGTGTGCTGTACCAGCTATGGCGCTGCTGTCTGGCGGCTATGGATAGGGCCAGCATGATCCCGCCCGCCAGGGGTAGCACGACGAATACGCCCGTGCCCTGGTATGGATAATCGATGATCCCTGTCCACTGGCCGATAGCGACGGCCACCCCGGCCAGGGCTGTACTGGCAGCCGTCAGTGGCAGCAGCGCAAGCCCGCCACGGCGCCGTTTGGCAAGCGCGAAAGCAGACCCAACACCAGCCCCCGCAGCAATTAAGGGCACAAAGTTGAGCGCACTGGCGAGCAGATAACCGGGAGCGTTGAGCAAGCCGTCGTAATAAAGCAGCACACCCACCAGGGCAATCGTACCCGCGACCAGTACGTATCGCCGGCGCCGGCCCATGTCCCTGGTCAGCAACCACGCCGCCGCAAAGAGGAGCAAGTAGGCCACAAGGGGCAGTTGATACCGTAGCTCACTAAGGTCCAGTGGGTCGGCGGGGCTTTGCTGCCTGAGTATATCCCAAAATGTAGGTGTGAACATCATTGTCCTCAGCGTCCTTCCTTTCGTGCTTTCTCCGTTGTAACAGCTTTCGTCCGGCAGGTGTAGACCGCACCGGCTTATCGGTTGGCCCGTAACTCCCACACTTGCAGGTCACTCCCGGAAGCCGAGGCGAGCCACTGCCCATCAGGCGACCACGCCAGGCTGTACATCGAATAGGTGAAGGCGTTCAGCTCGCCCAGGCTGCGCTCGCTGTCGGCGGCCCATAGCTTTATCGCCCCGTCTTCATAACCTACCGCCAGCCGCTTGCCGCCGGGCGCCCAGGCCACGCTCTCCACCGCGGTGAAGCCGGTGCGCTCGCCGGGGTCGAGTGTCAATCGCTTGCGCCCACTTGCCACGTCCCATACATACGCCTGTTCGTAGGAGACGGTCGCCACCTGCTGCCCGTCCGGAGACCAGGCCACGTCTCGCGCCCCGTTCTCCTGGGGCAACCGCGCCAGCTGCCGCCAGGTGGTGGCAGCCCACACATAGCTCGCCCCGCCGTCCGCGGCGGCCGCCAAACGGCGACCGTCCGGCGACCACGCAAGGCGCGATATCCAGATGCCCCCGTCGGTGAGGGACGCCGCTTCGCGCGGCGCGTCGGTGGCGGCGTCCCAGATAGATACACTGCCCCGGCCGGCGGCTGCCAGCCAGCGCCCATCGGGCGACCAGGCGACGCTGTACACCTCCCGGCCATGCTCTAGCGTAGCGATAGCGGTGCCCGTGGCGCTGTCCCATACCCGTACTGTGCCGTCCAGCGAGCCGGTGGCGACCTGCGTGCCCGCGGGCGACCATGCGATACCCGTGACGCCGCGGGTGTGGCCCGTGAGGGTGGCAATTGTCCGCCCGCTATGCCGGTCCGGGGCTACTTCCCAGATGCGGGCCGTCCCGTCGTCGGCGGCGGAAGCCACCCGGGCGCCGTCCGGCGACCAGGCCACGCGCCAAATAGCGCCGGCGTGGCCGGTGAGCTTGAAGGAAGGCGGCTGGCCGGCTTCAGTAACGACCTTGCTTACCGAATACACGCCCGCGTAAGACAGCCCCTGGAGCGGTTCCGAGAAGTACCAGGCCAGCACGAGCAGGGGCACCCAGACCCACCGCAACCCGCCCCGGACCGGCATACGGCGTGAGCGACCCGCCCCTCCAGCGTTCGCCGCGGTGCGCCCATTCTCGGCAGCCAGCCGGCTACGCGCAAGCAGGGCGTTCAGCCGGGTGCTGCTTATCACGCCGGCGATGGTGCCGGCCATGACCCACTGCAAGCCAAACAGCGCCACGAGGACCGGGGCGAGGTCGTACTGGATGCCCGCGGCCACCGTCAGCCATAAGACCAGGGCCGGTATGGCGAAGCCGACCGCGCAACCCGCGGCCCAGCCCAGCGCGGCGGAGAGTACCCACCGCCGGCTGCCGGGGAGCCGGCCCCGCAAGAGCAGTCCCTGCCCCAACCCGATCGTCACCCCCGCGAGTAGTTCCGCCACGGCGTAGCTGAAGAACATCTGTATCTGGTCGAGCGCCGAGGCGAACCGATGGTCCTGCAATAAGGCCCAGCTTACGGTGATGACTAGGGCGCCGGCCACGGTCCACCCCGCCGAGGTGACCGCGACCCACCGGCTGGCCCGCGTGCCCTGGACCAGCCGGCGGGTGCCGGGAACTCGCCGCAGCAGCAGCCACTGGCTCAGCCCTACCGCGACCCCGGCAACCGCGCCGGCCAGCGCTCCCCGCACGGCGAGCAGCGGTATAGCCTTGCGGAACGGGTCGTTGGTGAACACGTCCAGGTTGCCGTTGCTGGGCACGCGCATCGCCAGGAGCAGCAGCAACACTCCCCCCAGCAGGGTGGCGAGGGTCCACAGGGCCGGCAGCAGGGCAGCCTCGTGCCGGGGGTCGCGATCCTCACTCTGTGGATAGGTGGGACGTACCATCATTCCCTTGCTCCCGTTCCATCTAGTCCCTTGTCGCCGGCGTGCCTTTCCCGCCTTTCCTGTTCCTCCCTATCGGAAGCGCGATGTCCGAGCATCGCGCGCTGGGCGATTGAGCACGCCGGCTGAGGGTTTGCTGGCTCATGCTCCTCGTCGTACCGGGCGCCTGTCATCAAGAGGCGTGACCTGCCTGTTGGCTTCGCATGTCGGCTCCGATGTTGTGCGCCTTGCCGCCGCAACTCGCCGTAATCGTCGCCGCATCGCGGCGGCAGCGAGGGGCCAGGGCAGGACGAGCAGCGCAAGCGCCACAATACAGTAGATCCCGCTTATGAGTACCTGCACCTGGATAGCTTCCCTGACAATGGTCACGGAACCGGCATACTGGGGGCTGAAACGCGGCACCCCGGCAAGCTGCGCGACTTGGTACATGGGGGTGCTAATTTGCAGCAGGTACATGGACAACCCCACGGTCGCAACAGCCATGAACCAAGCCACTACATACAGGGCATATGGCGGGCGCCCGGATGCCAGCGTCCAGCCCAGCAACACCCCACCCACCGGTAGCGGCGCTGCGTAAAGCAGGGCAGCGGGCGCAATCACGCCATACGCCTCCATGCGGAGGGTGGCCCCGATGAGCACCCCGCCCAGCAGCAGCCCGGCGACGACACAGCATCCCGCGAGCCAGGGGTGCCGGCCTCCGGCGTGTAATGCCCGAAAAAAGCCGAAAGCGACAGGCACACTCGATAGGAGCCAGAACGCCAACAGCACATGCCAGGGGGTAGCGTAGTCGTTGACCTGGGGGATTCCGAGCCAGTCGGGCAGGCCACTCGCCAGCGCCAGCGCCATGACTAGACCGAGGAGGATCAGCGGTGCGCGTCGCGCTTTCGACTCAAGGCCGCTATCCGCAGCGACCAGCCTGGGGGCGGCGGCAAGCAGCAGCAGGCATACCGACGAAGTAACTATCCACAACACATCCCCATAACCCACCACCCCGCCGAATAGCTTCGTGATCGTCCATAGCAGATCGTCCATCTTCCTGCGCTCTCCTTTTGGGGCCAGTGGGCGGCCGCTCCTATAGCGAATTCTACCATGACTGCATAACTACAATGCCGGATCCAGCCCGGTATCCACACGATGCGTGGCCGGCAAGGCTGGTATCTCCGTGGGCACGGGGGTAGCACCGTCCGGGCAGCAAACCGCGGTGAGGCTTGCCGGTGGCAGGATGGTGGCTGTAGAGGCGCAGCGGACAACGGTTGTGGCATACTGCGGGTCCACTTCCGTGGCTGCGGGCTGGGTTACCGTTGCCATGGCGCCTCCCTGCCCATCCGGCACCACCCAGCCGCTGCGAGTGCGCAGGCCGTGGGCCGGCAACAGCACCAGCACCGCTTTGGCCGCTGCAACGCCGGGCGATCCCCAGGCGACGCGCCGGGTGGGCGCTGGGGTGGTAGTGACCTGAACCACCGCCCTTCCGGCGTGCATCACCACCGGCTCTATTATCGCTCCTAGTAAAGACGTTTCATCCCGCACAGTGGTTGCGCGCTGGTCTTGCCCGGTCCAGCCTCGGTGCGACCCATCTCACTGGCGCTGGGACCCAAGTCCGGCGCGACGGATCTCTATCAGCCCCTACACTACCCGCAGCAGTGAGAGCGCCATCTACACTAGCACCCCGTTGAAGAAGACGGCTTCGTCATCGAAGACTGTGCTGCGGTGACCGGTGAAGTCGCGCCCTGACAAATACGCCGCCGGCAGCAAACCTATCGCCCGCCACCAGCGTCACCCAAAAGCCGTGAGTCCCCACCCGCGCCACTCTATACAGGGCCAGGGCCATACCCAAGAGGAAGAAGGGTATGGCGATGGAGAATGCGGCCAGGAGGCCGAAGCCTATCAGCGCTCGGTCACGGCCCCTAGTATGAAGATACTACGGCCGGTTCCCAGTCGTTGGAGTGAACCTGATAGTATCGGGACGACTATTGGATCATCTTCGCCTGTATGGCGACGACCCGGTCTACGTTCCCGGCCTGCCCGCCGAGGTGGTGTTACGAAGAATATGAGCAACTATGCTGGCCTCCGATCTGATCTATGCTTGATCACCAGGCGTAATACCAGGCCACGCCGGCGCCCAGGATGGGCCAGGCAATAACGAAGACGGCTAGCGTAAACGTAAACAGCAGCGCACGCAACAGGCGCGTCCCGACGGATGCCTCGCGCCAAATCAGGATCGTGGCGATGAGCAGCCCAAGTACCAGTGGCGCAGCGAGACACGGCAGCGCCAGTGCAAGCGCGCCGCCCAGCACGCGCAGCAAAGCGGGCTCAGCCTGCACCTGGGCGACGATCTGGTAATCATCTACGGCAAGGTTCTTATCCCGTAATGGCGCCCAGACCAGCAACATGTAGAGGACGTCGAACGCCGCCAGGAAGGTGCCGAAGAATAGCCAGAAGGGGAAAGTACGGTTGTCCAGAGTTCGCCGGCGCATGCTTTTGCTCCTATCGAACTAAAATGATGTGCTGATCATCAGGCTTGAACCAATCATAGCACATCAGGGCTGCTGTTTTTCGTCCGCAGAAACAGCCTGAATAGATCAGCATCACGGCCTAACACCCGACACCAGCAGGTTGCCGGTATGCGCATCGTATACTTCCTGAGCATGGTGGAGCTCATTGACAGTGGTGCCGGGAGGGCCGCTTACCTGGAAAGTACCGCTGTACTCAATGTAGCATAACAGCCGGTTCCCTGGATCCGAAAGCTCAAGATCAGGATGCAGTAGCAGCAGTTCCTTTTCTTCCAGAAACGTTATCTTGTCGAGGGTGACCTGCCCGGTCGCCGCCGCCCGCATGCCGAAGTTGCCGTTCGGGTTTGTGGCCGCATGATAACGCTGCACATCGGCGGCGGTGAACGCCGGGGTGTCCGGCCCGGCGTCCAGGATCGTCGGTTGGATTGTGGGGACACCGGGGGCCCGCCGCCTTCTGG
>CBJNAR010000189.1:0-6568 GCA_966434075.1 uncultured bacterium | reverse complement strand
GTGGTGCCGGTGCGCCGGTCGTGCACGAACACGTCTGTGGCGGTGTTCGTGTCGCTCGCGACCAGGTTAGTGGCTTGCGAGGTAAAGGCCACGAGCGCGCCGCCGGCACTCAGGCTCGGCGCGTCGCTGGGGCCATTGCCCGGCGTGCCCGCGGAGTCCACACTCACCCGCTCGGTCGTGGCGGTCTGGAGATCGCGCACGAATACGTCGCCGGCGCCGTTGGTGTCGCCGGGCACCAGGTTGCTCGCCGCCGACTGGAAGGCCACGAACCGCCCGTCGGCGCTGATCGCGGCGGCGCTGCTGGGGCCGGTGGCTGTGCCGGTCAGGGGCACGCTGGCCCAGATCGTGGTGCCCAGCAGGCGATCCCGGACATAGACATCGGGCAGGCCGTTGGTGTCGGTGGGCACCAGGGCCGCCACGGACTCGAACGCGACAAAGCGGCCATCGCCGCTAATGGCCGGGCCGCTGCTCATGTCCGGCGCCTGGGCGCCGTTCGCCGCGAGGCTCACCCGCTCGGTGGCGGGCGCGGGCAGGGGCCGGGCGACGGGGGCCGGAGGCGATTCGGCGGGGGCGGAGCGCAGGCTTGCGGTCAGCAACAGGACGGGCAGCGTGAAGCCAAACAAAGCGAGACGGCGCGGGGGCATGAGGATCCTTTCCGGCAAAGTGAAAGGCTCCGCAAACAACTGCCGGAGCCTTGGCAAATATCAGCAGCGGGCGGCGGGCCCGCCGGGGCTTACTGTGTGAGTAGCTTGTTGAGCTTGCTTTCCATGCTGGCGCGGTCGAGGCCGGTGACCACGAGGTCTCTGATCACGCCGTCGCGCCCCACGAAGATGTGGGTGGGAATCCCGGTCACGTAATAGGCGCGGGATGCCTTGCCGTCCAGGTCCAGCGCAAACTTCCAGCTATAGCCGCCCTGCTGGACGAACTGCTTCACCTGCGCCTGCGACTCCTGCACATCCACGCCCAGGATTTCGATGCCCTTGGCCTGGTAGGCGGGATAGAGCTTCTCCATCTCCGGCATCTCGGCGCGGCAGGGCGGGCACCAGGTGGCCCAGAAGTTGACCCAGACTGGTTTGACGCCGCGGTAGCTGCTCAACTGCACGGTGCCGCCGTCGAGGCCCGTCAGGGTGAAGTCGGGCGCCAGGTAGCCCACGCGCGGGCTTTCCTTGCCGCCCCCGGCCGGCGTGCCCACGTTGATCGTGGACGAGGCGCCCGCGGCGCCGGCTGCGGCGGGCGTGGCGGGGCTCCGCGGGGTGAGCATGATGGCCGCCATGAGCACAATCACCACCACTGCGGCCACCACCGAGATCACGATGGGCACCATCGAGCCGCGCGGGGCCGGGGCCTCCTCGTACTCATAGGCATACGGGTCGGTCTCGGCGGGTTCGGTATGGATGCTGTCGTCGATCTCGGGCGTCTCTGCCGCGGCACGCACCCGGCGGCGGGGCAACGTCCCATACGCGGGGGCATCGTCCGCCGGCAGATCCTCCGCGGCATCGGCAACAGGATAGTCGGGATTACTGCTCATAGGCCGTTCGCGCCCGGCCCCCGGAACCGGGAGATCGAGGCGCTGCTCCTTTCACCATTACATCGGACCCCTGCGGGCGGAAAACGTGCTGCTGATTCCATTACGGCGCAAGGGCCGCCGTGGGATTTACGCCAGACTGCCTACTGGCTCATCAATTTCGTCACGGCGGCGTCCATCTGCTCGCGGGTAATGCTGCCCACGACGATGTTCTGGATCACGCCGTCGCGCCCGATAAAGACATGCGTCGGCAGGCCGGTGATGCGATACTGGCGCGTGATCTTGCCGTCGAGATCGAGCAGGAAAGACCAGGTATAGCCGCCCTGGGTAATGTACGGGCGCACCAACTGGGCGGACTCCTGATCGTCCACGCCGAGGATCTCCAGACCCCGCGCCTGGTACTGTTTGTAGAACTGCTGCATCTCGGGCATCTCGACCGCGCAATGCGGGCACCAGGTGGCCCAGAAGTTGACCCACACCGGTTTGACGCCGCGATAGCTGCTGAGCTGGACGTTGCCGCCCTCCAACCGTTGCAGGCTGAAGTTGGGCGCCAGCGACCCGATGCTCATGGCTTCGGGCACCCCGGCGGTGGCCGGCTTGCTTGGGGTCAGAATGATGCTGACCAGCAACCCCAGCACCAGCAGGCCGCTGGCGGCGGCGACAATGATCGAGATCCGCGCGGCGTGCGCCGGGTTGGCGGCAGCGGAATACGGCTCCGGGCTATCCAGGGAAGCGGAATACGGCTCTGAGCTATCGAGGGAAGTCGTTTCGTCACTCATGGTGATTCCATCCTTGCCAGATACGCCGGGCAGCGCAGGCCACTGCTACTATAGGGATGATTATACTACACCCGCCGGGGTGCGCACAAATCCCGGGCGGGGTTCGCGGCAGGGAGAGGCGGGGATTCGCGGGGAGTGCAGAGGA
Source organism: uncultured bacterium (assembly GCA_966434075.1). Lineage (GTDB taxonomy): Bacteria > Chloroflexota > Chloroflexia > QHBQ01 > JAICKM01 > JAICKM01. Next base: position 4,119 of record CBJNAR010000189.1, on the reverse strand, counting down.
TTGAAGACAAATGCGCCATCAGGATTCAGATGCCGGATCTTCAAGCTTGTCGGCAGCGAGCGCATCCAACAGCCGCTGGGCAGCGGCATCCAGGCCCGATGGCGTGTAGATCACATAGCTGGGATCGGGGGGCGGAGCGCCGCGTTGCAGCCAATCCACCAGCACCGCATCGACGGATCGATTGGTCAAGGCCGCCTCGGCGCGCGCTCGTTGCAGCAGCGCGTCGGGAACCGCCAGCGTCACGGAATTGGGCATTGGTGCATACCTCCTGCTAACGGGATCGTAGCACAGGGCGTGCCGAAAGGCAAGCAAACCGGCGCAGAGTCGGCTGGGTGGGGAGACGCAAAAGTTGCGCCGGGCGCGGGGCGGGGCTATAATAGCGAGGCTGCCCGCAAGCCGGGCGGCTGCGGACCAACAGGCAAGCACAAGGAGGCAGAGGCGTATGGATGAGCAGCGCGACGCGGCCCGGCAGAGTGAGACGGCGGGCGCCGAGGTGAGCGGCATTGCGGCCGAACTGGTGGCGCCGGAGGAACAATTGGAAGACACCCGCTGGGTGCTCATCCTGGGCGCGTCGAGCGGCTTCGGCGCGGCGGTGGCCGTGGCCCTGGCCGAGGCCGGGTTCAACATCTGCGGCGTGCACCTCGATATGCGCGCGCGCATGGCGGGCGTCGAAGAGGTGATCCGCCGCATCGAGGCCACCGGTCGCCAGGTTGCGTTCTTCAACGTCAACGCCGCCGACCCGGAGAAGCGCAAGCAGGTCCTCGACTCCATGGAACAGCGGATGCAGGGCGACGGCTTCCGCGTGCTGCTACACTCCCTGGCCTTCGGCACCTTGCAGCCGTTTGTCAGCCCGGCGCCGGGCCAGACGCTGATCAACCAGAAGCAGGTCGATATGACGCTCGACGTGATGGCCCACAGCCTGGTCTATTGGACGCAGGACCTGGTCGCGCGCAACCTGCTGCGGCGCGGCAGCCGCATCCTGGCGATGACCAGCGCAGGCGGCAGCCGGGTCATCCCCAACTACGGCGCCGTCTCGGCGGCCAAGGCCGCGCTGGAGTCGCATATCCGCCAACTGGCGATGGAACTGGCCCCGCGCGGCATCACCGCCAACGCCATCCTGGCCGGCGTGACCGATACGCCGGCCCTGCGCCGCATCCCCGGCAACGACAAGATCGTGGCGGGGGCGCTGGCCCGCAACCCCAGCGGGCGGCTGACCACGCCGGTCGATATCGCCCGCTTCATCGCCATGTGGGCGGGCCCCGGTTCGCAGTGGGCCACCGGCAACGTGCTCCAGGTGGACGGCGGCGAGGAAATCGTCGGCTAGATCGGCGCGGGCCGGTTTGAAACCGGCCCCTACACCGCCTGCCGGTCAGCATGGTGCCCTGGCAGCCGTGGGCCGGTTTGAAACCGGCCCCCACACCGCCGCCGGGACAGAGCGTTGGGTAGGCAGGTCGGTTTGAAACCGGCCCCCACACCGCCGCCGGGCCGGGATGGCCCTCGGTAGGGTACCACCCCCGGCTTGTCATTCTGAGCGCAGCGAAGAATCTCCGTCTTATAGGCGCAGCGACGAGACTCTTCGCTGCGCTCAGAGTGACAATTGTGGTGTTACTCAGGCGGTGCCCTCTTCCAGACCATCGAGCAGCAGGATCTCCGGTTGCCCGACGACGCCCTCCTGCTCGAAGGCATCGCGCAGGAACTGCGAACTCGCATAGGCGCGCGCCTGCTCCAGCGTGGAGAACTGCTCCATGACGATCAGATCCTCGCGGTCGCCCGAGACCTGGTAGACGCGATAGCGCTTCCAGCCCTCATGGCGCTTGTACCCGGCGGTCTTATCGTAGATCTCTTTCCACTTGTTGTAGTTCTGCACCCGGTGGCGCACATGAATCCAGGCCATGATGTTTGCTCCTTGCTCCTTCATAGGGAAGTGATGATCCGGTCGAACGACGACCGGGGCCGGACGTGGGTGAAGTAATAGTCCTCGGCGGCGTCCCAGCGCCGGTGCCAGGCGGCCATGTAGGGCGCGCCCTCGCGGGCCAGCAGTCGCTGCCGCCGCACGCTGTCGTCGGCGGCCTCGACCAGGATCGCCAGATCCACTAGATCGGCGAGTTCCGGGCGGGCGGAATAGACGCCGTCGAGCACGATGACCGGCGCCGGGGCGCGCGTGACGGTGTGCGCGGCCAGCCCCGCCCCCGCCTGGAAGTCAAACGGATGCCAGGCGGCGGGCCGCCCGGCCAGCAGCGGCGCCAGCGCCTCGGCGCGCATCCGCCGCCAGTCGATGACGAGCGCCGCCTTGTCCGCGGGCGACCGCGCGTCCCACTCGGCGTCGCTGCCGCCCGGATAGAAGTCGTCGCCTTCCACCACCGTCGCGCCCAATCGGGCCGCCAGCAGCGCGGCCAGGGTGGACTTGCCCGTGCCGCTGCGCCCGTCCAACGCCACCAGCAGCGGCGCCGTGCGCCCGGCCACCCGCCGCCGGATCTCGCCGATCACCTCGTCAAGGCCCAGGTAGGCCGCTTCGCTTATCTGCACGGCGTAGCTCTCATCAGCGCGACGACCGGCCCTGCGCCGGTTGCCTGATTGGGGGATGGAAGCACGGTCTGTGCCGCCGTGCCCGGCTGCCGGCGAAAGAGCCGCGGCCCCTGCCGCAGGGGCAAGGGCCGCGGGAGACGCAAGCGCGCCGGACGCCGGGGCGTTACCAGCGCTGCAACGCCCAACTGGCGGGGGTGGTGCCGCCCGGCGCCACATGGACGGGGTTGCCGGGGAAGGCCAGGCTGGGATAGCCCTCGCGCACGTCGGCGGCGCGCAGGCGGTAGTCGCCCGCCGGGACCACCAGGTGATAGGTGCCGTCCGGCGCCGGCAGGAAGTCGGCATCGCGGGTGAGGCCGCCGACCTCGCGCGCCCAGACCATCGCCTGCGGCAGCGGGGTGCCGGTCGCCGCGTCGGTGATCTGCCCGGTGATCAGGCCGCCCTGGGTCAGCGTCCAGTCCGCCGTGATGCCGGCGCCCGCCGTGGCGACCACGGGGTTGCCGGGATAGGCCGTGCGCGGGTAGAGGCCGGGCAGGTCGCGGGCGAACAGCCGCCAGGTGCCCGCGGGCACGCTGATCACGTAGCGGCCCTGGTCGTCGGTGCGCGGCCAGCCGTAGCCCAGCCCGCCGCCGAGGCCGCGCGCCCAGACCGCAGCCCCCGCGATTGGTTGGCCGCTGCCCGCGTCGGTGAGCACGCCGTGGATGCGCGCGCCCAGCGCCATGCTGATGTCCGCCGTGTAGGTCGCGCCCACCGTGGTGGTGAGCGGGTTGCCGGCGTAGGGCGTGCGCGGGTAGCCGAGGCGGTCGTTGCGGGCGTAGAGGCCCCACGTGCCCGCGGGCACGGCCAGCAGGTAGTGGCCCGCCCCGTCGGTGAGCGCCACGCCGTAATTCGGCCCGCCGGGGCCGGGCGGGTTGGCCCAGACGCGGCTGAAGGCCAGCGGCGCGTGCGAGGCCGCGTCGGTGACGGTGCCTTTGATGATCGCGCCGCGCTCCAGGGTCAGGTTCACGGTGACGTTGCTGCCCGTGGTGACGCTGATCGGGTTGGTGGCGGCGGGCGTTCGGTAGTAGCCCTGCCAGTCGGCGCGGCCATAGAGGTTCCACGACCCGGCGGGCACGATCACCCGATAGTGGCCCTGCGCGTCGCTCCACCACGACCAGTAGCGCTGCTCGACAGGCGCGTGGGCGATGGCGCGGGCGCCGGCCAGCGGCAGGCCGGTATCGGCGCCGGTGATCACGCCGCTGATCATGCCGCCCTGAGTCAGTTGGATGTCGGCGGTGACGGTCATGCCGGTGCTGACGCTGACGGGGTTGTCCCCGTAGTCGGCGCGCGGGTACATGCCGGGCACGTTGAGCGCGTGGACATTGTACGTGCTGCCGCCCGGCACGACGATGCGGTAGTAGCCGGTGGCGTCGGTCAGCGGCGCGCCGAAGGCGAGGGCCAGCGGATCATGCCGCGCCCAGACCCGCGACCCGGCCAGCGGCGCATGGGTCGCCGCGTCGGTGATATGCCCGGTGATCACGCCGCCCCCCGCCAGCGCGAAGTCGACCGTGGTGGTCATGCCGGCGGTGACGGCGATGGGATTGCCGCTGCTCGGCG
>CBJNAR010000188.1:0-6575 GCA_966434075.1 uncultured bacterium | reverse complement strand
GCGCTCAGGGCGCCCGGCGGTAGGGGCTTTTTTCATCCCGCGCCTCCGCGCCCGGATGTGTTGCTCTGGAGGAGGGCGAGATGGCCCCTGGTTGGCGTGATGTTCTGGTGATTGCGCTCGGCGCCGCGGTGGGTGCGAATGCCCGCTACTGGCTGAGCAATTGGTTCGTGGCCCGGTTCGGCCCGGCGTTCCCCTGGGGCACGCTGTTCATCAACGTCAGCGGCGGCCTGGTGATCGGGCTCGTGCTGACTGTGCTCGGCCAGCGCGTGGTCACGGACCCCACCTATCGCCTGATGCTGGTTACGGGATTCCTCGGCGCATATACGACCTTTTCCACGTTTACTTATGAAACGACCGCTCTCATCCAGCAGGGCGAGTACGGGAGCGCCGCGGCGAACGTCGCCGGGAGTGTGGCGCTGGGCCTGGCGGCGACGCTCGGCGGGATCTGGCTGGGGCGCTTGTTGGCATAGGAGGGCGCGCGATGGATACGCCGGGCACTCCCACCGCCGGGGCCGGGGCGGCGATGCAACAACTCACGATCTATATCTGTGAGCAGGACCACTGGCACCGGCAGCCGCTCTACCTGGCGATCCTCGAACTGGTGCGCGCGCAGGGCGGCGCGGGGGCCACCGTGCTCAAGGGCGTGGCGGGCTACAGCGCCGCCGGGCGGACCATCCACACCGGCAACCTGGTGGACGTGGTGCCCAACCTGCCGGTCGTGATCCTGGTCGTGGATACGGCCTCTCGCATCGCCGCGCTGCTGCCGCACCTGGAGGAAATGGTCGGCGCGGGCGGCGGCCTGATCACCGTCGCGGACCTGGCCGTGGCCCGGCCCCGGCACCCTGACCGGGGCGCGGTGCGCGGCGACCATTTGCGCGTGCGCCAGATCATGGAGACCGACGTGGTCACCGTGACGCCCGACACTCCGGTGGCCGACCTGTTGCCGCTGCTGCTCAACAAATACTACAAGGCGCTGCCGGTGGTGGACGCCGAGCGCCGGGTACTTGGCATGGTCACGGACGTGGACCTGCTGGAGAAGGCCGACCTGGGCGTGCGGCTGAGCGTGCTGGAAGCGGTGCGCGCGCAGGGCGAGGCCGGGCTGGACGGCATACTGCAAGCCGTACGGGCAGGGGGCAAAACGGCACGCGATGTGATGGGCCGCCGCCCGGAGGCAGTGATCGGGCCCGACGCTACCGTGCGCGACGCCGCTCAGCAGATGGTCCAGCAGGGCGTCAAGCGCCTGCCGGTGGTGGACCGCGAGCGGCGGTTGCTGGGTATCGTCGGGCGCCTCGACATCCTGAAGGCGGCCAGCCACGTGGTCCCGCCCGGCGCTGCCGCGGGCGCCGCGCCGCTGCCCGCCCAGGGCCGCACGCTGGGCGACGTGATGCTCGCCGAGGTGCCCACCGTCACGGCGGACACGCCGCTGCCCGCCGTGGTCGATACGCTGGTGGGCAGCCGGGGTGCACGCCGGGTTGTGGTCATCGACAACGCCGCGAGCCGCCGGGTGGTGGGCATCATCACCGACGCCGACCTGGTGGGCCGGGTGGGCACGCCCGCCCGCCATGGGCTGCTCGACATGCTGCGCGAAGGACTGTCGCTGCTGGGGTCGAGCGCCCAGCCGCCGCTGGCCGCCACCAGTCCGGGCACGGCCCGCGAGGTGATGACCGCGCCGGTGGTAACGGCCCCGGCCGAGATGCCCATCCCCGCCGCCATCGACCTGATGCTGTCGCGCGAGGTGAAGGTGCTGCCGGTGGTCGATGTCGAGGGGCGGCTGCTGGGCATCGCCAACCGCGCGCGCCTGCTCCAGGCCCTGCTGCCCCCCGGCGCGCCGCCCGCCTGATCGGGCGTAGCGAGCGTTACAACTCCCGGATCACGCGGGCCGGGTTGCCGACGGCGACCACGTTGGCGGGCAGGTCCTTTGTCACCACGGCGCCCGCGCCCACCACCGTGTTCTCGCCGATGCGAACCCCCGGCAGGATGATCGCCCCGCCGCCCAACCAGACGTTATCGCCGATGGTGATCGGCCGGGCGGCTTCCCATTTCGCGCGGCGCGGTTCCGGCGCCACCGGGTGCGTCGGGGTCAGGAACTGGACGTTCGGCCCGACCTGCACATCTTCGCCGATAGTGATCTGCGCGACATCCAGCAGCACGGCCCCATAGTTGATGAAGGTGCGCGCCCCGATGTGGATATTAGAGCCGTAGTCGCACCAGAGCGGCGGGCGCACTTCGGCGCCTTCGCCCAGGAAGCCCACCAGCTCCTGAAGGGTGGCGCGCCGGGCGGCGGGATCGGACGGGTCGCTGTTGTTGAAACGCTGCATGAGGATCGCCGCCCGTTGGAGCCCAGCGGCCAGTTCGGGATCGTCGGCGATATAGAGATCGCCCGCGAGCATCCGCTCGCGCATACTGCGGTTGTCGTTCACGTCCGGGTGCTCGTTGCTCATCGGGATCGGGTCCTCCTTGTCGGGGTGGGCAACCCACGCCTGTCTGCCTGCTTGTCGCGCTATCCCTGGCGCCCTCTGCAACTCGCGCGCCACGGCTGCCGGGGCGGGCAAACTACAACTTTCTCCCTAGAGCGATCTACCCCTGGGGTCGGTTGCCGGATCGTTTGGGCGGCGCGTATAATCGAATCCCCACTTTTCAATCGCCTCGTGAAATAAGGAGGGCCATATTGGACCAGGATGCGATCACGATCAAAGGCGCGCGGCTCCATAACCTCAAGAATATTACCTTAAGCATCCCCAAGAACAAACTGGTGGTCTTGACCGGCCTGTCGGGGTCGGGCAAATCGACGCTGGCCTTCGACACGCTATTCAAGGAGAGCCAGCGACAATTTATGGAATCGCTTGGGTTTGTCACGTTCGGGTTGAGCAAGCCCCAGGTAGACGCCATCGCCGGCATGTCGCCGGCCATCAGCATCGACCAGCACAGCACCAATCGCAGCCCGCGCTCGACCGTGGGCACCGTGACCGACGTGTTCACCTACCTGCGTGTGCTCTTCGCCCGGCTCGGCCACCGGCCCTGCCCGGTCTGCGGCGCGGACATCCCGCCCGCCCAGGATGTCGAGGCCGAGGTGTGGGACGACGAGGCCGGCGACCTGGGCGCCGGCCTGGCGGCGGAGGACGGCGAAACCTACCCCTGCCCCCATTGTGGCACGCTGGTGCCCGACCTGACCATGGCCCATTTCTCGTTCAACAAACCGGCGGGCGCGTGCCCGACCTGCACCGGGCTGGGGGTCGTCCATGAGGCGCGGGTCGAGCAGTTGGTGGATGCCGAGCGCAGCGTCGAGCAGGGGGCGGTCTACGGCTGGGACCCGATCATTATCCCGCGCTACAGCGGGGCCCTGCGGGCGGCGGGCGCGCACTACGGGTTCGTGTTCGACCCGGCGCTGCCGGTCAAGGAACTGGGATCGGTGCAGCGCGACCTGTTGTTCCATGGGGTCGACAGCGCCCAGTTTCGCCGGCACTACCCGCACACGCCCCCGCCGCCGACCCTCCGGCAAGGCCACTTTGAAGGCGTCGCCACCAGCCTGCTGCGCCGCTACGGCGAGCACATCGGCGACGCCGCCTACCGGGAAAAGATGGAGCAGTACGTCTTCGAGCAGACCTGCCCCGACTGCGAAGGCACCCGCCTGCGGCCCGAGAGCCGGGCCGTGACGGTCGTGGGCGAAAACATCCTTGACCTGTCCCGCCTGCCGCTGGACCGGCTGGCGGAGTGGATCGCCGGGCTGCACGACGCGTTGGCGCCGGAGGAATGGACCATCGCCGAACCGATTGTCGCCGACTTGCAAGAACGGATGCGGCGGCTGGTGGATGTGGGCGCGGGCTATCTGACGCTCGAACGCGCGGCGCCGACGCTGTCCGCCGGGGAGGCGCAGCGCCTGCGCCTGGCCGCGCTGCTCGGTTCGGGCCTGACGGGCGTGCTCTACATCCTGGACGAGCCGACTATCGGCCTGCACCCCCGCGATACTGGGCGGCTGATCCGGGTGCTGCGCGACCTGCGCGACCTCGGCAACACCGTGCTCGTAGTCGAGCACGACCCGGAGATGATGCGCCAGGCGGACTATCTGATCGACATCGGCCCCGGCGCGGGCAAGTACGGCGGGCGGGTCGTCGCCGCCGGACCACCGGACGCGGTGGCCGCCCAGCCCGACTCGATGACCGGGCAGTATCTATCGGGCCGCGCCGCCGTCCCAATGCCCGAAAGGCGGCGACCGGGGAACGGGCGGCGGCTGGTTATCCGCGGGGCGCGGGCGCATAACCTCAAGAACATTACCGCCGCCCTGCCGCTCGAAACGCTGGTCGCGGTCACGGGCGTGTCCGGCTCCGGCAAATCGTCGTTGATATTCGACATCCTGGATCGGGCGGGGCGGCGGCACTTCCACGGCGCGAGCGACCCGCCCGGCGAACACGACGCCGTCGAAGGCTGGGAACACCTGGACACCGTGGTGACGCTGGACCAGACCGCCCTGGCCCGTACCACGCGCTCGAACCCCGCGACCTATACGGACGCCTTCGGCCCGATCCGCGATGCCTTTGCCGCCTTGCCAGAGGCGCGGAAGCGCGGCCTGTCGGCGCGGCACTTTTCGTTCAACGTGCCTGGCGGGCGCTGCGACCGCTGCGAGGGCGCGGGCGTCCTGGCGATGGAGATGCATTTCCTGCCCGACGTGCAGGTGCGCTGCCCGGCGTGCCGGGGGCGGCGGTTCAAGCGCGAGGTGCTCGCGGTCCAGTACCGCGGCCACGCCATAGCCGGCGTGCTGGACATGACGATTGAGGAGGCGCTGGCGCTCTTCCAGGACGTGCCCGTCGCCGCGTCCCGGCTGGCGCTCATGGTCGACGTGGGCCTCGGCTACCTGCAACTCGGCCAGCCGGCGACGACGCTCTCGGGCGGCGAGGCGCAGCGCATCAAGCTGGCGAAGGAACTGGGCCGCCGGGCGGCAGGGCGCACGCTCTACTTGCTCGACGAGCCGACGACCGGCCTGCACATGGCCGATACCGCGCGGTTGCTGGCGGTGCTGCAGCGCCTGGTCGATGCGGGCAACACCGTCGTCGTGGTCGAACACAACCTCGACCTCATCCGCGCCGCCGACTGGATCATCGACCTCGGCCCCGAAGGCGGCGAAGCCGGCGGCCAACTCGTGGCCGAAGGCACGCCGGAGGAGGTGGCCCGTGTGTCCGCCTCGGCCACGGGCGCGTTCCTCCGCCCGCTGCTGTCGTAATACCGCGGGCGCCGGCGGGCGCCGGTGGGGTATCGGCCTCACCGGCGCCCGCTTGCCCTTTCGCCTGCCCTCCATCCCTCTGCCGGTCCTCCTGGCCTTCCTCTCGCCGCTCGCCGCCTGAGAGTTTGCTGAGGCTATCGCCGCTGGTATGCTGTATGCTTGCTCTATACGGCCCCTTTGGGGTATCGTATAACCCTGGTCCCGGTGCGCGGGGGTCGGGGAGTCTGCCGCGCCGTATAGCAGGCACCGGAAGGAGTATGATTGGTGGAGCAACTATTGGATCCCGATGTCTGGGTAGCATTGATCACGTTGACGGCGCTCGAAATCGTCCTGGGCATCGACAACGTGATCTTCATCTCGATCCTGGCCGGCAAGCTGCCCGCCGACCGGCAGGCGCGGGCGCGGCAGTTGGGTCTGGGCCTGGCGATGATCACGCGGCTGCTGCTGCTGCTCTCGCTGTCCTGGATCATCCAGCTTACAGCGCCGCTGTTCACGGTGGTCGGGCAGGAGATCTCCGGGCGCGACCTGGTGCTGATCGGCGGCGGCCTCTTCCTGCTCGCCAAGAGCACGCATGAGATCCACCAGAACCTGGAGGGCGAGGGCGCCCACGCCGAGGGCCGGCAGCCGCGCGCCACGTCGTTCGGCTCCGTGATCATCCAGATCGGGCTGCTGGACATCGTCTTCTCGCTCGACTCGGTCATCACGGCGGTGGGCATGGCGAACCAGCTCTGGGTGATGATGACCGCGGTGGTCATCGCCGTGGGCGTCATGCTGGTGGCCTCCGGCCCGATCAGCCACTTCGTGGATCAGCACCCGACGGTCAAGATGCTGGCTTTGAGCTTCCTGATACTGATCGGCGTCTCGCTGATCGCCGAAGGCTTCGACCAGCATATCCCGAAGGGCTACATCTACTTCGCCATGGGCTTCTCGGTCTTCGTGGAGCTGCTGAACCTGCGCGCCCGCGGCCGGGCCGCCAAGCCGGTGGAGTTACGCGGCCCGCACCTGGAGGAGCCGGCGCCCCAGCAGTAGCCTTACCGTTCGCGGCGCATCACGCGGCCCCCGGCACGCAACCAGGCGATCTGGCCGTCCGGCCCGCGCAGGAACTCGCCGCGCAGGCCCTGTAGCGGCTCGTCGAGCACCAGGATCGCGTCCGGCCCGCAGAGGGTGGCGCGCACGGGCGGCGGGGCCGGTTCGGCGGGCGAGTCGGGCGTGGGGAAGCCGCCCTTGGGCGTCAACTGCACGATCAGATCGGTGCCCTGCACGGTCAGATCGACATCGGCGGCGGCGGCGCTGTAGTGGCCGGTGTAGGCCGTCAGTTCGTCGGCGGTGGCGGCCAGCGGTTCGGGATCGCGGTCGTGCA
>CBJNAR010000187.1:0-6586 GCA_966434075.1 uncultured bacterium | reverse complement strand
ACGGTTCCATGAACACGTCGTCGTCCAGGAAGAGCACGCTGTTGGCGCGGGCCTGGTGCAGCAGGAAGTCGCATTGCTCGGCCACCCCGCGCCCGGCGTCACGGTGATGCCACTCCACCGCGCCGCCCCGCGCGGCGATCAGCCGGACCAGCATCTGCACCTCCGGCGCCCGCTCCACGGGCGCGTCGCTCGCATCGGCGATAATGACGCGCAGGTCGGGCAGACTCTGCTCGGCGATCCCGGCCAGCGTCAGGATCAACGACGGCAGCCGGTTATGGGTGGGTAACAGGATATCGACGGTTGCCATAGGTTTACCTCCTTCGTCTTCTTGTCACTCTGAGCGCAGCGAAGAGTCTCAGCGCTTGCCCCAACGAGCCGGAGATTCTTCGCTGCGCTCAGAATGACACGTCTCGGTGGATTGCCTGCTCAATGTATCGGCGCCGACGCGGGATCGCCCGCCAGCGCGGGCGGCACGCCCAGCACCCCCGGGGCGTTCACGGTCCGGTCAGGCAGCGTGGTGGGCAACTCCTGGTGGTAGACGCCGGACGGCAGCAGGCCGCAGCCGCCGTAGCGGGCCATGACCCGCCACTGGGCCAGCACGTCCTCGCCGCAATGGCTGGGCGGCAGTTCGCGCCAGAAGCTGAAGCCGCCCACCGCGCGCAGTTTGGCGGTGTCGTACATCACGCAGCCGCCCACCCAGGCCACGTGGTAAGTCCGCGCCCGCTCCGGCGCCAGCCCCAGCCGCTGCTGCACGTGGTAGGGGTTGGCCGCGTTGTGCAGCCGGTAGCGGTTCCACTCCGGCGTATCGGGCTGCACGACCTCGGGCCGCACCGGGCCGTCCCAGAACTCGATGGCCTGCTCGTGCGGGCGCACATCGGGGATGAAGCTCAAGCCGATGACGGCGCAGCCGACGAAGCCGCAGCCCTCGCGCACCAGCGCGTCGTGCATCTGCCCGGCGACGTACGGTTCGAGGATCAGGTCGTCGTCTAAAAAGAGCGCATGGGGCGCCGTGGCCTGGTCGAGCAAGAACTGGCGTTGCTCGGCCATGCCGCGCCGGGGCAGGTGGCGGTGGACCTCGACCGGCTGGCCGTGCGCGCTCAGCACGCGGATGGCGGCCCGCACTTCGCCGCTCTCCGCGCCCGGCCCGTCCTCCGTCTGGTCGGAGATGACGACGCGGAAATCGCGGAAGGTTTGCGCGCAGAGGCTCGTCAGCGTGACGGCCAGGGCAGCGGGGCGCGCGTAGGTCGGGATCAGAATGTCGACGGCGGCAGTCATAGGCTACCTCCCACGGGGGCCGGGGCGGCGGTCGCGGCCAGCAACTCCCCCGCCGCCGCCAGCACCATGTCGGGCGTCACCAGGCGCAGGCAGTTGTGGTGGCCCGCCGGGCAGACGCTCTTGTAGCAGTATTTGCAGGGCACGTCGTGGTTGAGCACGCGGTGCGGCACGGCCCAGGGCGTGTGCTGCGGGTTGGTCAGCGCGTACAGGTCCACGACGGGCGTGCCCAGGGCCGCCGCCATGTGCACGGGGCCGGTGTTGTTGGCGATGAGCAGCGGCGTGCGCGCCAGCAGCGCCGCCAGTTCGCCCAGGTCGAAGCGATCCACCAGGGCGAATAACGGCACGCCCGCCGCCGCCTGGATGCCGGCGATCAACTCCTGCTCGCCCGCCATGCCGGTCAGCAGCACCTGGTAGCCCCGCTCGGCCACCAGGCGGCGGGCGACCACGGCGAACTGCTCCGGGGGATAGCGCCGCGACGGCGCCGTCGCACCGGGGTGGATCACGATCCAGGGCCGGGCCAGGTCCACGCCTGCCGCGTTCAGCGTGCGCAAGACACGCAACTCGGCGCCCGCCGGGACGCGCAGCGAGAGCCGCTCATCTGTCGTGTGATAGCCCACGGTGGCGACCAGGTCCAGTTGGCGGCGGACCTCGTGGCGGACGCCGCCCCCCGGCTCCGGGTCGGGCACCCAGTCGGTGAGCAACTGGTAGGGATTCTCGTGGCAGTGGGCCAGCCGCAGCGGGATACCCGCCAGGTAGCACAGGAAGGCCGTCGGCAGCGGATTCTGGCTGTAGACAGTGAAGATAATCGCCGCGTCGAACCCGCCCGCGCGCAGGCGCTCGGCCATCGCGTACTCGGGGGCGCTGTCGGGGCGGGGCGCGGTGGCCTTCATCCAGGGCGCGTCGTAGACCAGGCAGGCGTCGATTTCGGGCACCAGCCCCGCCACGGCGGCTCCCGCCGGGGACGTAAGCAGCGTGACGCGGCGACCGGGCGCGGACTCCTGCACGGCGCGCAAGGCCGGAGTCGTCATGAGCACATCGCCGATGGTATCGAGGCGGATGCACAGGACGTTGCGGGCCCGGCGCCACGCGCTGCGGGGGTTCATGCGGCCCCCGTCTCCGGCGCGTCGTACACGCCATCGCCAAGCGGCAGGCTGTACGGCGCGCGGCTAACATCGCGGACGGCGTTCCCGTCGGCGAGACCGTTTTCGGTGAAGGCGGGCAGCGCGTGGACGGCCCGCGTGCGGCGGATGATGTGCGCCGTCGAGTGATCTTGCAGATAGGGCAAGATGCGCACGACCCCGCCCAACGCTTCGACCAGGGCCGCTTCGGGTAGGTCCTCGCGGGTGTAGTTACCGCCCTTGGCGAAGATGTCCGGGCGCACCGCGCGGATCAACGCGTCCGGCATCGCCTCGTCGAAGGCGATCACGTGGTCCACGCCGCTGAGGGCGGCCAGCACCTGCACCCGATCTTCGAGCGGGTTGATGGGCCGGCCTGGCCCCTTCAGGCGGCGCACCCCGGCGTCCGAGTTGATGCCGACGATCAGCACGTCGCCCAGCGCCTTGGCCTGGCTCAGGAAGCTGCTGTGGCCGCGGTGCAGGATGTCGAAGCAGCCGTTGGTGAACACGATGCGCCGGCTCTGCGCGCGATAGGTCTCCACCAGCGCGGTGAGGCGGGCGAGGCTGGACACATAGCGGCCCCCGGCGCTCAGCGACTCGCGCAGTTCCGCCGCCGAGCAGCAGACCGTGCCGTCCCGCGCCACGACGACCGCGGTCGCGGCGGCGGCCAATTCGGCGGCGATAGGCGTGGGGGCGCCCGCGGCCAGCGCCAGGGCCAGGGTACTCACGAACGTGTCGCCCGCCCCGGTGGCGCGGGAGTGCGGGCCGGGCCGCGCGTAGATGCGGTAGGGCGCCTGCCCGCGCTCGAAGATCAGGCCGCCATCGGTATCCAGGGTGATCGCGGCGATGCGCGTGCCCGCCAGGTCCAGCACCCGCGCCCCCTGCGCCGTGACCTCGGCCACGCGCGAGTCGCGGCCCGCCTTCAGGCCGAGCAACTGCACCGTCTCCTCGTAGTTGGGCTTGACGGCGGTGCTACCGACCTGGCGATACGCCGCCAGGTCGCGGGCATCGACCACCAGCACGCGCGGCAGGCGGGCCTGCAAATCGGCCAGGGCCGCGATGATGCGCGGGGTCAGGATGCCGTAACCGTAGTCTGAGACGATCACCGCGTCGCAGCGCGGGAACCAGTAGCCCAGGCGGGCGATCAGCGCCTGCTCGGTCGGGGCATCGACCGGGTCGGTGCTGCCCTGGTCGAAGCGCACCAGGATCTGCCCGGCGGCGACCACGCGGTGTTTAACCGGGGTGTGCCGGGCCGGGCTGGTCAGCACCTGCGTGACCGGCACCGCGCGCGCTTCCAGCGCCCGGCGCAGCAATTCACCCTCAGCGTCGGCTCCGATGGCCGACAGGAAGACGACGTGCGCGCCGAGGGCGGCGACATTGGCGGCGGTGTTGGCGGCGCCGCCGGGCACATCGGTGCGGCAGGTCACGTTGACCACGGGCACGGGCGCCTCGCGGCACAGCCGGCCCGCCGCCCCTTCCAGGTAGCTGTCGAGCATCGCCTCGCCGATGACCAGCACCCGGCGCCCGGCGCACGCGTCGATGACGTTGAGCAGATTGGCGTTCACAGGGGTCCTCCGACGGGCGCGGGGCCGGCGCGCCCATCCCGCGATACCATGCCGGCCCGGCGGTCGGTCGCCAGGATCGTGCGCGCTGCCGCCGCCAGATCCGGCGCCATGTAGTCGGGCGCGCGACCGGGGCCGGGCAGCCACTCGGTTTCGTGCCCGTTGTCGAGCAAGATCGCCCGGCAGCCCGCCCGGTGCCCGGCCTCCACGTCGTCCAGGATGTCGCCGATGAACCACGACGCGGGCAGGTCGAGATCATGGTCCGCCGCCGCCCGGCGGATGAGGCCGGGCGCCGGCTTGCGGCAGTCGCAGGCCACGCTGTAGGTGGGCACGACACCGTCGGGGTAATGCGGGCAGTAGTAGAAGCCGCTCAGGGGCGCGCCCGCGTCCGCCAGCAGCCGGCGCAGCGCCGCCTCCACCCCGGCCAGCGCGCTCTCCGGGAAGAGGCCCCGCGCCACACCCGACTGGTTCGAGATGACGAACAGCCGGTAGCCCGCCGCGTGCAGCAGCCGCACACCGGCGGCGGAGCCCGCCGCCAGGCGGATCTGCCGCGGGTCCACGTTGTACGGCACGTCCTCAACCAGGGTGCCGTCTTTGTCGAGAAAGACTGCGCGCATGGGCATTCCTACGGCCACGAGGTCTCGCGCATCGGGATGACCGTCACCTCCGGGATCACCGTCTCGTCGGGCTGGGTCAGCACGAAGCGGATGGTGTCGGCGACGTTGCGCGGGTCCTGCAACAGCCCCGGATCGAGGTCTGGGAAGCGGTCCAGCAGGAACGGCGTGCGCATGCCGCCCGCGACCACCGCCGTGACCTTGATGTGGTGGGCGCGGCCCTCCACGTGCAGCGCGTGGCTCAGCCCCAGCAGCCCCCACTTGCTGGCGTGGTAGGCCGAGGCCTCGGACCAGGCCCGCTTGGCCGCGGTGGAGACGATGTTGACGATATGCCCGTGGCCCTGGCGGCGCATCAGCGGGAAGGCCAGCTTGGCCATCACGAAGGGGCCGCGCAGGTTCACGGCCAGCACGCGGTCCCAGTCGTCCAGCGTCAACTCCTCCACCGGCGCGGTCATGTCGGTGCCCGCGTTGTTGATCAGGATGTCGAGCCGCCCGCACTTGCGGATGGTCTCCTGCACGGCGGCTTCGGCCTGCCGCGCGTCGGTCACGTCGAGGTGCAGCGCGGTGGCCTGGATGTCCTGCGCCTGCAGCGCCTGGACGGCCTGCGTCACCAGTTCGGTGCGCATGTCGGCGGCCACGATGATCGCGCCCGCCTCGCCCAGCGACTGGCAGATCGCCGCGCCCAGGCCGCGCCCGCCCCCGGTGACGAGGGCCACTTTGCCGCGGAGTATTTGCGATGTTTGCGATGTTTGCATGGTCGAGGGTCCTTCCATCGGTGTCTCCGGTGCGGTCTAGGCCGCCGGCATCTCGCCCCGGCGCCGGCGTGGCCGCACAGCGCGGATCGCCTGCTGGAGTGCTGCGGCGACGGGGGCCGCATCGAGCACATCCTGGTAGAGCGCGTCCATGCCCTGCGCGACCTTGTCCCAGGTGAACAGTTCGTTGACCCGCCGGATGGCGCGGCGGCCAAACGCCGCGCGCAGGTGCGGGTGCGCATACAGGTAGGCGATGCGCTCGGCCAGGGCTGCCGGGTCCTTTGGCGGCACGAGGTAGCCGGTCGCGCCGTCCTGCACCGTGTATGCGATGCCGCCGACGTTGGCGCCGATCACCGGGGTGCCGCAGGCCATGGCCTCCAGCGGCGTGATGCCGAAAGGCTCGTACCAGGGCGTCGTCAGGAAGATGTCGGCGGCGCTGTAGTAGTATTTGAGCGCGTCGCGGCCCCGGCGGCCCACGAACAGCACCTGCCCGGCCACTCCGGTCTCCTGAGCGATGCCCTGGAGCCGCGCGAGTTCCGGCGTGATCACCGGGTCGGGCACGTCGGAGTCGCCGCCGACGACGAGCAGGCGGGCCACGATGCCGTGCCGGTCGCGCAGATAGGCCAGGCTGCGGATCACGTTGTCCACGCCCTTGCGCGGCACCAGCCGCCCCAACTGCAACAGGATCGGCTCGCCGGGCGGCAGGCCCAGCACGGCGCGGGCCCGCGCCCGGCCCACCGGCGCACACTCCGCCGGGTCGAAGCCGCAGGGCACGATGGTGATCCGCGCCGGGTCGCCATGGTAGAGGCGGATCAGGTCTTCCTCGTCCTGCGGGCACTCGGCCACCACCCGGTCGGCCTCGGCCACCAGGCGCTCTTCGATCGCCAGCCGCGCCACCGGGAACTGGTCGGCCTCGCGCTGGTACAGCCGCCGCACCCGTCCCAGCGCATGGAACGTGATCACGAACGGGATGCCCAGCGCCTGCTTGAGATCGGCGGCGACCAGCCCCGACATCCAGAAATTGGCGTGGATCAGGTCGTAGCCCGCGCCTTGGACCGCGCAGAAGCGCGCCATATAGGCCGTGAACTCGCCCATGCAGTCCAGCAGGTCTTCCTTGCGCACGAAGCACGGCGGCCCCGCGGGCACATGGACGATGCGCACGCCGTCTTCCCAGGCCAGCACGTCAGGCAGGCCGGCGTCGTCGCGGCGGGTGAAGACATCGACCGCGTAGCCGCGCCGGGCCAGTTGCCGGGCCAGGTGGCCGACAT
>CBJNAR010000186.1:0-6614 GCA_966434075.1 uncultured bacterium | reverse complement strand
TGGCGTCGTCGTCGTGCACCAGGATCAGGGTATCGTAGCCCAGTTCCTTGGCGTGGGCATCAGCGGCGTCAGCCTCGGCCTTGAAGAAGGGGTTGTCATGCGACGGCGTAATGATCGCGATCAGCTTGCCGCCGCCGCTCGCGCCGCTGCCTGTTGTGCTGGTAGCCGGGGCTGCCGTCGTGGCGGTCGCCTCCGCCGGGGTGGTGGCGGTGGCTTCAGGCGATACCGCCGTGGTAGTAGTCGCTTGTGCAGGCACCGCCGTCGCCGTCGGGGCGGCCTCACCGCACGCAGAGAGCAGCATGGTGAGGATGGTTACTATCATCAGCAGCGCAAGAATGCGCGGTTGTTTGTGCATGGACACGGAACTTCCTCCTTGTGTTATCTGGTCAAAACGCTTTTAGAAAAACCTCTGCCAGGATGTCGCAACTGCGGCTCCGGGAACCTCCTTTCTTACGCGCGTTGGAGCACGGCGCGACTTTGCAGTCTCTGTTGGAGCTGGTCGACAACGACGGCCAGAATGATAACGACCCCCTTGATAACCGTCTGCCAGAACTCGGACACACCCAGCAGGACCAGCCCGTCGCTCAGAACGCCGATAACGAAGGCGCCGATGATCGTGCCGCCGATAGATCCGCGGCCGCCCGCGAGCGACGTACCACCGAGCACGACCGCCGCAATCGCGCTCAACTCGAATGTCTCCCCGGTGGCGGGATGCGCGGCTACGAGTTGCGACGAGATAATCAGGCCCACCATGGCGGCGCAGAAGCCGGAGATCATATAGACGAGCATCTTCACGCGATTCACGCGCACGCCGGCCAGTTCGGCCGCGCGCTCGTTGCCACCGATGGCAAACACTTGCCGCCCGAGCGGCGTCTTATAGGCGATGAACGCGGACGCAACGCCGAAGATAATCATCAGCCAGATCGGTATCGGCAGCCCCAGGAATATTCCAGCGCCCAGCACCGGATATCCGGTGTTGCCGAGATCCTCCGCGCCCACCAGGTTGGGGAAAGTCGCGCCGTTCGAGCGCAGGAGTGCGGCGCCCCGTGCGACATACAGCATGCCCAGGGTGGCGATGAACGGGGCGACATTGAACCGGGTGATCACCCACCCGTTGACTGCGCCGACGATCACGCCGACAATGAGCGTGAGCAGGATCACGATCCAGACGTTGAAGTAGATCGTGACGTCGAACACTTCGAGCACCAGGCCCTGGTTGATTAAACCGCCCGCCACCATCGCGGCCAGACCCACAATCGAGCCAACGGACAGGTCAATGCCCCCGGTCAGAATGACGAAGGTCATGCCGAGCGCCAGGATGGCATTGAGCGCGACGTGTGAGGCCAGGATAGTCAAGGTGCCCGGTGTCAGGAAGGCGGGCGACAACACCGAGAAGATGACGAGCAGCAGGATCAGCGCGATATAGGCGCGCATCCGGAGCAGGAGCGAAACCGGCGAGATCCGCTGTCGCTGGATCACGGCACTGCCGGGGGCGCCTGCGCCTGGGCTGGAAGGTACCTGGACGTTAATCCCCATTGTTCTCTACTCCTGTCTGGTTGATTTTGTGCCCGACGGCCGAGGCGGTCACCAATGCTTCTTCCGTGGCGTCTTCCCGCGAGAACTCCCCGGTAATCTTGCCTTTGGACATGACCAGAATGCGATCGGCCATAGCCAGCACTTCCATCAGTTCCGAGGAGACAAACAGGACTCCCAGCCCCTTGGCGGCCAGGTCGCTCATAATCCCGAACATGTCCGCTTTGGCACCCACGTCAATACCGCGCGTGGGCTCGTCAAGGAGCAGCACCTTGGGGGCAGTCAGTAGCGCCTTGCCCACCACCACCTTCTGCTGGTTCCCCCCGCTCAACGAGGTGATGATCTGGTTGGGGTTGAATACCTTGATCGACAACTCTTTAATCACCCGTTTTACATTCAAGCGTTCCTTTAGCTCCGAAAGGAAGAAACCCTGAGTGTAAGCGCGGAGGCTGGCGAGAGTCATGTTGCTGCTCACCGAAAGCGTTTGCACCAGGCCGGCGCGCTGCCGGTCCTCCGGCACCAGCACCAGGCCGGCGCGGATGCGCTCGGAGATGGTGCGACCCATCAATTCCTTGCCACCCAGGCGGATACTGCCGAGCGCTTCAGGGTGCAGGCCGAGGAGCGACTCCAGCAGTTCGGTCCGGCCGGCTCCCATGAGGCCGTAGATGCCCAACATTTCGCCCGCCCGCAGCGAGAACGAAACGGAGTCGAGCACGAGACCCTTGCCGCCGGGCTTAGGCAGCGTCAGCCCCGCCACCCGCAGGATATCTTGCGCGACCTCATGGGCCTTGTTGTGGAATAGCGCCCTGGTCTCGCGCCCCACCATCTTGTTGATGATCCAGGGCAGATCTACCGCGCTAACCGGAGCCGAGGCGATCAAGTGCCCATCGCGCAGCACGGTGATCTGGTCGCCAATCTGCATCAGTTCTTCCAGCTTGTGCGAGATGTAGATGATCGCGACGCCGCGCGCTTTCAGGTCGCGGATAACCTTGAACAACACGGCCACTTCCGCCTGGCTGAGCGCAGAGGTTGGCTCATCCATGATCAGGATCCGCGCGTCGCGGGCTAGCGCCTTGGCAATCTCGATGATCTGCTGCATACCAAGCGGGAGGTCGGCCACCAGGGTGCCAGGATCCACCGGGTGTTCCAGGCGCTCCAGCAGGTCCCGTGTGATGCGCTCCTGGGCGCGCTGATCGATTAGCTTGAGGGGCGTGGTCAATTCCCGCGCGGTGAAGATGTTCTCGGTAACGCTGAGGTTAGGAAAGAGATTCAACTCCTGGAAAATCATGCCGATGCCGTGGTGCGCGGCATCGCGCGACGACTTGAAACTCACCTCCTGGCCTTCGAGGAGGAGGCGGCCGCTCGTGGGTTCCTCCACCCCGGCGAGGATTTTCATCAGCGTCGACTTGCCCGCGCCGTTTTCCCCGATGAGCACGTTCACCTGCCCGCGATAGACGTTGAAGTCGACCTTGTCGAGCGCGACCGTGCCGCTGAAGACTTTCGTGATCCCCTCCGCACGAAGGATGACGTCATCCGCTGCCGCGGACGTGGTTGGCACCGGTTCCGTTGCTACCATGCTGTTCCCCCGTTCTCTCCTCCGTTAAAGCCTCTATCGTTGATGCGGCCGATCACTTGGCTTGCAACTTCACGGGTGTGATGAGTACAGCGCCAGTATCGTCTAGCGTGAACGCCCCCGCGAACGCGAGGGTTTTACCCTGCAACCCCGGCACGTCCAGATCGCCGATTGCGTCCTTGATCACGTGATCGTTAAGCTGGTTAGATACGTCGGCGTATTCGATCTGGTTGGTGAACAAGTTGAACTGGATGAAAGGGAGGGCATCGCGCAGCGAAGTTCCGCGGATTACTGGGCCGACCTGGATCGTAGCATCCGGCTGGCCGTCCCCCGGTGTGAGATCGACTTTGACGGTGCGGCTGCGCGAACTCGTATCGACGGTGAGCACCTTACCCTCGCCCTTCACCAGGAAATTGTAGGGTCGTTGGCCCTCGTGGTGTCCATACTTCTGCTTGGCCCCTTCCGGGTCTGCTTTCAGCGCGCTCAACAGGGAGGGGAGGTCCACCGCCTGCTCTTGCACCGTGGGCAGGACTTTGCTCTGCCAGATGGAGTCGACGTAGGCGGCGGGACTGAAGCCGGGCTTGCCCGGCTCCGCGCTCGCCCCACCTGCCGCTCCGGCAGCCGGGTGCAAAGACCGGACGGTCCAGAGGGTGCAGCCGGTGAGCGACAGCATGAGCGCCACCCCCACAATGCCGGCGACTACCGGCGCCAGTACCTGGCGGATCGTGCCGGGCCGGCCTGCGACGATACGGCCCGCACCCGCTATCCCCCATATCTTCATCATCGGTGCTCCTAACCTCTAAACAATGGCCCGGACAGCCGGAGTGTCTTGCGCCGCGTCTCGATTGTCGATCAGGTGCTGGGCTGTAAAGCGGTCGGTGACCAGCACGTTTACCAGACCACCCAGGAGGGCCGCCCGGATAGCCGCTAACTTCCGCGTACCACCGGCGAGCGCCACGGCGCGCTTGACCCGCCGGAGTTGATCAGGGGGCATGCCGATCACCCGGTCATCGAGTGACGTGGCGACCGGCCTGCCATGGCGGTCAAAGAATCGCAGGCAAATGTCGCCGACGGCACCCGCTTCCCGCAGCATCATCAGTTCCTGGGGCGAGAAGATATTGCCGCTGCTGGCGAGCAGGCCGGAAGGCTCAACCGTGCCGATGCCCACGAGGGCCAGGGTCACGTGATCAAACAGGGCGAACGCATCCTGCACGAACTTGTCTTCCATCAGGATCGGCCGGGCATCGGCGGAGCCCGCCACGCCGGGCGCCGGCAGCAACGTCGCCTGCCCGTGCACCAGAGTCGCCAGCCGGTCAATGAGCCGGCTGGCATACACGGCGGCTCCTGGGTTGCCGACGCCGCCGAGGATCTGCACGAGCTGAATATCCGATGGGCGCGATATGGGGTGCATAGCGTCGACCATCGCCAGGATGGTCGCACTCCAGGATGAAATGCCGATGACGTCGCCCTGTTTGAGCGTGGACTCCAGGTAGAATGCGGCCGCCGCCCCAATATCGCGCAGGACCTGGTCGTCGTCCTCGACACTATCGACGACCACCGCCTCTTTGAGTCCATAGGTCTTCTGCAGGGCTTCCTCCAGCTCCGGGTAGGCTCCGTAGGGCACGTTCACGGTGGTGCGCACGATTTGCTCTTGCTTGGCCCGCTTCAGGAGCCGTGACACCGTGGCTTGCGACAGGTCGAGTTGCGTCGCGATCTCCGGTTGGGTCAGGTCGCGCTCGTAGTACAAGCGCGCCACCTTGGTCATCAAACGGAGTTCATCAACACGGGCCATGACGTTTCTCCGTTGTCAAGCTACTGGACGCTCAAACCGGGCTGTTGGGAACCTTCCGCCGTGTGCTCGCTGTCGAAGGTGGTGCGGGCCACCGCCTGCTGCCAGCCGGTGTAAGCGCGTTCGCGCTCCTCCGCCGGCATCCGCGGGTCGAAGCGGTCACGCGCCCGAGGTAACTGCGCGATCTCGTCCACCGATGCCCAGACACCCGTCGCCAGCCCGGCCAGGTAGGCCGCGCCGAGTGGCGACACGTCGGTCGACAAGTTGCGCAGGACGGGCCGGTCGATGAAATCAGCCTGGAACTGCATCAGCAGCTCGTTACGGGTCGCGCCGCCGTCGGCCAGCAGCACCTGCAGATCGGCGCCGGCTTCCGCGCGCATCAGGTCGAACACATCCCGGACCTGGTACGCAATCGACTCGATCGCGGCGCGGGCCAGATGCGCCGCCGTGGTGCTGCGCGTGATGCCTGTCACCAGGCCTCGCGCGGAGTCGTTCCAATAGGGCGCGCCCAGGCCGGCGAACGCCGGTACCAGGTACACGCCCTCCGTATCGCCTACCCTGGTCGCCAGATCCGCGACGCCCTGCGAAGGGTTTGGCATCGACAGGAATTCTCCGAGCCACTGCACGGCCCCGCCTGTGAAAGAGATGTTGCCCTCCAGCGCATAGGTCGCCTGCCCAGGACCAAGCGCCCAGGCGATAGTAGTCGAGAGCCCATGTTGCGAGGCTACACGGGACGCAGTGGGCGTCATCAGCGACGAGCCGGTGCCATAGGTCGCCTTGATCGAGCCGGGCAGGAAGCCTGCCTGGCCGAAAAGGGCCGCGTGCGAGTCACCGATCAAGGCCGCGATCGGGACGCCTGCGGGAAGGCGGCCCAGGGCTACGCTGGTGCCGTAGAGCGCGCTCGACGGTTTGATCTCGGGGAGTGCGGCACGGGGCACGCCGAAGATAGCCAACAACTCATCGCTCACCGCCAGGGTATCAAGATCGAGGAGTTGGGTACGCGAGGCGTTGGTCAAATCGCTGGCGTGAGCGGCGCCGCCGGTCAGGTTCCACAGCACCCAGCTATCCATCGTGCCCAGGCAGATTTCTCCGCGTTCGGCGCGCGCCTGCCCATCCGGGATGTGGTCGAGCAACCAGCGCATCTTGCTTGCCGAGAAGAGCGGATCGATCGTCAGCCCGGTGCGGTCTTGCAGCAGCGAGCCCAGCCCGCGCATGCGTAGTCCTTCACAGAACCCGGCTGTACGGCGGCACTGCCAGACGATCACCGGACCTAACGGTTGCCCGGACCGGCGGTCCCATGCGGTGACCGACTCGCGCTGGTTGCTTACCGCGATGGCGGTCGGAGTGACCCCGCCCGCCTGGGCCAGGCAGTCATCCATCGCGACGCAGACGCTCTGCCAGATTTCCAGCGGGTCCTGCTCCACCCAGGCGGGCGCGGGGTAGGTCTGCTTCAAAGGGTGGGCGGCATGGGCCACGATCGCTCCGGCCTTATTCACCAGCAGCGCCTTGGTGTTGGTCGTGCCCTGGTCGATCGCCAGGATGTAGGCCGTCGCGTTGGTCATCGTTGCGACACCTCCGCCCCGGTGAGTTGTAGCGCCGCATCGCAGATACCTTGCGCTGTCAATCCAAAGTGGTCCAGCAACCATTCTTCCGACCCGGTGGGGGCGAAGACGCCGGGCACGCCCAGGATGCGCATGGGCACGGGCCGGTGCTGGACGA
>CBJNAR010000185.1:0-6614 GCA_966434075.1 uncultured bacterium | reverse complement strand
GGCCGCCGCCGGAACTCTGGCCGCCCCGTGCGGGCGCCTCGCTCGGCCCCTGGCCAGCCCCGCGGCTGTCGAGCATCATCATTTCATTGGCAACCACTTCGGTCATGTAGCGATCCTGGCCGTTGTTGTCCTTCCAGGTGCGGGTCTGCAACCGACCCTCGACATAGACCTTGCTGCCTTTATGCAGATACTGGTTGCAGGTTTCAGCCAGCTTATCCCAGGCCACGACCCGGAACCATTCGGTTTCGTCGCGATTCTCCCCTTCGGGGCTGCGGTAGGTCCGGCCGACAGCCACACGAAACGTCGTGATCGCTTTCCCGCTCGGCGTATACTTCATTTCCGGATCGCCACCCAGATTGCCGATGATCATGACCTTGTTCAGTCCACGACCCGCCATGTTAAAGCCTCCTAGTGATCAAGCTACTCACACAAACGCGACATTACACACTACACCACACTAGTCGGGACGCGCCGGGACTCAAACGTCCATCCGCACCAGCATATGGCGGATCACGTCTTCGTTGATTTCGAGCATGTGCTCAAAGTCAGCAGTCGTATCGGGGTCCATGCGCATATGGTTGACGACATAATAGCCGTCGACATGACGATCGATGGGATAGGCCAGCTTGCGCTTGCCCCAGGGCGGGGTCTGCAGCACCTCGTAGATATCGCCACCACGCGTCGTCACCATGCCGGCCACCTTGTCGATGGCAGCAGGGATCTGATCGTCGGCGATGGTCGGCTTGAGGATATACAGCAGTTCGTATTCGCGCAGATCGGGCATCGTACACACCTCCTTTCCTTGGGTTTACCCCGCGCTCAACCGGATGGGGTGTGCAGCCACCCGGACTACGCGGAGCAGAAAGGTCGCGGGCGGGGATCGCTGAGACGCGATCCGCAGAGGCGCGGCACACACGCCGCGCAAGGCCCGGACAAATATGCATTTCGCGTGCGTCACGCACGCCAATCGTGATTATACCATAACCGGGCGGGCAGCGCAAACGCGGCATCCGGTCATTCGTTCACCGTTTCACCGCGCAGACGCGAAGGCTGCGAAGAACGAAGTTAATATAACCGATCTTCGCGGTGCCGTTCCGGACGAATGTGTCCAATGCTGCCGCGCATGAAAGAGGGCGCATGGCAAAGCATGCGCCCTCTCGGATAGCGGGGGAAGCGATCAGGCGAAATTGGACAGCCGGACGCTTTCGTTCATAAGCAGGTACGCGGGCGCGAGCGTGAGCGCGGCCAGCAGGTCGTCCGTGACGGCCTCGATCTCCTGGTCGCCATTGACCTCGACCAGGGCGCCCCGGCCGCGATAATAGGAGATCACGGGCAGGGTCTGCTCGAAATAGACCTGCAGGCGGTTCTCGGCCACCTCGCGGCGGTCGTCGTCGCGCTGGTAGAGTTCGCCGCCGCAGTGGCTGCACACCCCACGCACGCGGGGCGGATTGAAGCGCTCGTGGAAGCTGTTCTGGCACCCGCGGCAGATCCAGCGGCCCGACAGCCGGTCGAGCAGGATCTGCGGGTCGGCCTTGATGTAGAGCGCGCGTTCCACCTGCGTGCCCTGCCGGGCCAGCGTGGCATCGAGCGCGGCGGCCTGGGTGACGGTGCGGGGGAAGCCGTCCAGGATGACGCCGCGGGCGCAATCGGGCGCGCTGAGGCGCTCCAGAATCATGTCGATGACCAGCTTATCGGGCACCAGGTCGCCGCGCCGCAGATACTCGTCGGCCTGCTTGCCGAGAGGCGTGCCGTTGCGGCGGTGCTCGCGCAGCAGATCGCCGCTGGCGACATGAGCCATATCAAGCTGTTCGCAGAGCAGAGCCGATTGCGTTCCTTTGCCCACGCCTGGGGCACCAAGCAGTAGTATGATCATCATTGACCTCCCTGTCTCCATTGCCAGGACTGTTGGTGGTATGTACCGGCGGACGAGACTCTTCGCTCCGCTCAGAGTGACACATGACGCGACTCCGCACTACGCTCTGAGCGACCCGGATGGCTGGTACCGCCGAACATTATATAGCATAACGGAAACCACGGCGCAACGCAAGTGCCCCAGGCCTCCAAATCGGGCGGACAACATCGAAATGCATGGCCTGAATCCTGCTACAGACTAGCGTTCAATGGACGACCAGGGGGCAGCCGGCGGGTGTGAGCGCCGGGGCGGCGTCACGCGCCGGCTCGGGAGCGAAGGCCAGGTGCGGGTGGTCGCCGTCTGGGTCTGCGCCGATGGCCGCGAGTTGCGCGTGGTGCGCTGGGAACTGCGCGGCGCGGCTCGCGATCTCTACCAATGGGGCCGCGGGCGCGACTTCCAGGCCGCCGATGACATCGAGAACGAGGCGGCGGAGTGGACCGCCGGGGTCGCGCTGGAGCAGCGGGAATCGGCCACCGCGCGGTGGAGCACCGTGCAGCGCCAGGAGCTGGAGGGTCAGGATTTGCACAGTGTGGCCGCGCGGTTGCGCGGCTGGGAAGCCGGGCTGCTGGATCGCGCGGAGAAGCTGGCCCGGCGGGTGAAAAGATTGTGAAAATCTTGACAATCATGCCTGACAGTGCTATAATGCGGGCGCTTACAGAATGCGCCGACCAATTGGATACGTTGATTGCGAGGATCTGATGCGTGATCGCAACTCCCTGCGCGCGCTAGCCATCGCCGGCGAAGTCGGCTTTGGTGTGGCCGGGCCGTTAGTGATCTGCACGGGCCTCGGGTGGTATCTCGACGGGCAATGGGGCACAAAGCCGTGGCTGGTGTTGATCGGGCTGGCACTGGGATTGCTGAGCATGTTCGCCACATTTTACCGGCTGGCAACCGCTTTCCCGGCGCAACCCCGATCCACGAAACGCAGTGTGCCCCCTCCCGCGACCCAGGACCAGACAGGCGATAACCCGGACGACGCCGGCGACGGTTCGCCCCCGCCGGCCCCTTCCGGATCGACAAGGAGCAACCCATGACGCCTCCGAAGCCCAGCTTCGCAGCCGAAACATTGTTCACTATCGGTGGGTTTTTTCACGTCAGCAACTCGATGATCATGACGCTGATCGTCGCGGCCATCCTGGTCATCGTCTTCGCCCGCGCGACCGGCAAAATGCAACTGGTGCCGGGGCGCCTGCAAAACTTCGCCGAAGTGATTGTCGAAGGCCTGATGGGCATTGTCGAAAGCACCGCCGGCAAGCGCACCGGGCGCATCATCTTTCCGCTCATCGCCACCCTGTTTATCTTCATCATCACCGCCAACTGGCTGTCGCTGCTGCCCATTGGTTGGATCGGGCTCTGCCACCCGGAGGCCGCCGCCGCGGGCGAAGCGGCCCATGCTGCAATCCACCAGGGCACCTGCCCGGAAGGCGCGATTCTCGTGCCCTTCCTGCGCGCGCCCAACGCCGACCTGAACATGACCCTGTCGATGGCGCTGATCGCGTTTATCGTCGTGCAGACGGCGGGGGTTATCGCCCATGGGCCGGGCGGCTATCTTAAGGAACTGACCACGCCGATCTTCCTGGCGCCGGTTCACATCATCGGCGAACTCAGCCGCATCATCTCGCTCTCCTTCCGTCTCTTCGGCAATATCTTCGGCGGCGAGGTGTTGTTGTCGGTCATGTACTTCCTGCTCGGCTCGATCTTCCTGGGCTTTGCGACGATTATCTTTGTGGGCCTGGAAGTGCTGTTTGGGACGATCCAGGCGCTTGTGTTCTCGCTCTTGACCCTGGTCTATATCTCCATGGCCGTGGCCGGGCATGGGGACGCCGAGGGCCATGACGTCGAGCATAACCCGGCGGGCGAAGATATCGCCGAGCATCCGCAGACCGGCACGGAAGTCGCCATGGGCTGAGGATGCCGTCACTTTGGTAAGCCTTGGGCGCGCCGTGCGGGCGCGCCCGGCCTCGACTGCGAGGCACTGCACGCTTACGGGCGGCGGGACGAGCTCACCGGCGGTCCCGCCCCACGAAAATTAGCGAGTTGCCGCAACAGGCACGCCAACCTTTAGGAGGAATTCTCTCATGGACGTAGGTACAGCAGCGCGTTTGGCCGCCGGCCTGGCAATCGGGCTGGGTGGTATCGGCCCCGGTATCGGTATCGGGATTGCCACGATGGGCGCCGTGCAGGCCATCGGGCGGAACCCGGACGCGGAAGGCCCGATCCGTACGACGTTGATCCTCGGCGCCGGTCTGGCCGAAGCGGTGGCGATTTACGCTTTCGTGGTCGCGCTGGTGCTGCTGTTCGTGGCCGGTGGCTGATCAGCCGCGCGCAGCCGCACTAGCGGGTCGAACATCGAGACTACCGTGATGGGAGCTCGGCCCGCGCCCGGATCGACCTGGGTCGGGCGCCGAGCTCCCGGTGGAGAGGCTAAGGATGAACGGATTAGGTATCGATCCCCTGTTATTGCTCTGGCAAGGACTCACGTTCCTGGTCCTGCTCTACTTGCTGCGCCGCTTCGCCTACCAGCCGGTGCTCAAGATGCTCGACGAGCGCGCCAATCGCATCCGCGAGGGCATGGCGCAGGCCGAACAGATCCGCAAAGAGTTGAACGAAGCCCAGCAGAGCGCCCAGAACATCATCGGCGAAGCGCGCAAGGAAGCCGAGCAGTTGCGCAGCCAGACGCAGCAGCAAGGCCAGCGCATGATCGCCGCGGCCCAGGCCGAAGCACGCGAACAGCGCGAGAAGATGATCAACGACGCCCGGTCGCAGATCCAGGCTGAAACCGAACACGCCAAGCTGGAACTGCGCCAGGAAGTCGGGCGCCTCGCCATCATGGCGGCCACCCGCGTGGTGGGCCAGGAACTGGCCTCCAATCCCAAGCTGCACCAGCAGCTTATCGACGAGGCGCTGCAACAAGCCGAGCGCCCGCGCGTCCAGTAAGGAGGTCGCGATGCCGCAAGGAGCCGTGCCCCGGCGCTATGCCGAAGCCGCCTTTGAACTGGCCCGCACGAAAGGCAAGCTCGATCGCTGGCGCACCGACCTGAGCGTGGCCGCCGCCGTCTTGAGCAACCCGCGCCTGCTGGCCGTCCTGGACGACCCGGACACGCCCGTGGCCGAGAAGCGCCAGATGGTCGACACTGCGCTGACCGTCCAGGCGGATCCGGATGTGCTGCACCTGATCTATCTGCTCACCGAGCGGGGCCGGATCGGCAGCCTGGCGCGCGTCGCCGAAGAGTTCATCGAGATGGCGAACCGCGAGCAAGGCATTGTCGTGGCCAGCGTCACGACGGCCATCCCCCTCGACGAGAAGGGGCAGAAAGATGTGGAGGACCGCATCAAGCGCCTGTCGGGGGCCAAGCGTGTGGAAGTGCGCAACCAGGTCGATCCGAGCATCATCGGCGGCATTGTGGCCCGCATCGGCGATGTGCTCTACGACGGCAGCGTGCGCACGCAACTGGCCCAGATCGCCGAACGCATCAGTTGAGCGGCGTGCGGTCCATGGGTATCTGTCATTCTGAGCGAAGCGAAGAGTCTCCGGCCACAAGACGAGATTCTTCGCTGCGCTCAGAGTGACAAGCACCCGGCGACCGGTCGCACCGCACCCGGTATTGTCAGCAGTCTGTTGTTGAACCGGCGGCCACTCCGGCCGGATGGAGGTTAGTATGTTACGAGCAGAAGAGATCAGCTCCATTATCCAGAGCGAGATCGAAAAATACGGCCAGGATGTACGCCCGGTAAATGTCGGCACGGTGGTCGAGATCGGCGACGGGATCGCCCGTGTCTATGGCCTGACGAACGTCATGGCCTCCGAGATCGTCGAGATCGAGGCCGAGACCGACGAAGGCACGGCCACGGTCAACGGCATGGCGTATAACCTGGAAGAAGAGAGCGTCGGCGTCATCGTGCTGGGGCCGTACACCGAGATTAAGGAAGGCGGCCAGGTGCGGGCCACCGGCCGTATCGTCGAGGTGCCGGTGGGCCGCGAGTTGATCGGCCGGGTCGTCAACGCCCTCGGCGAACCGATCGACGGCAAGGGGCCCCTGCCCGCCGGCATGAAGCACCGCCCGATTGAGCGCATCGCCCCCGGTGTGATCTTCCGCAAGAACGTGGACACCCCGGTGCAGTTCGGCGTGAAATCGGTCGACGCCATGATCCCGGTGGGCCGCGGCCAGCGCGAGCTGATCATCGGGGACCGCCAGACCGGCAAGAGCGCCATCGCCGTCGATGCCATCATCAACCAGAAGGGCACCGGCGTCGTCTGCATTTACGTGGCCGTCGGCCAGAAGTCGTCCACGGTAGCGCAACTGGCGGCCACGCTGGAGCAGTACGGCGCGATGGAGCACACCATCATCGTCGCCGCCAACGCCTCGGACCCCGCCGCGCTGCAATTCCTGGCGCCCTACGCCGGGTGCGCCATGGGCGAGGAGATCATGGAGCAGGGCGGCGACGCGCTGATCGTCTACGACGACCTGAGCAAGCACGCCTGGGCCTACCGCCAGGTGTCGCTGCTGTTACGCCGCCCGCCCGGCCGCGAAGCCTATCCCGGCGACGTGTTCTATCTGCACTCCCGGCTGCTGGAACGCGCCGCGCGCATGCACCCCGACTTCGGCGGGGGCAGCCTGACCGCGCTGCCGATTATCGAGACCCAGGCCAACGACGTGTCGGGTTACATTCCGACCAACGTGATCTCGATCACCCACGGCCA
>CBJNAR010000184.1:0-6622 GCA_966434075.1 uncultured bacterium | reverse complement strand
CTCCGGTCGGGCCGCCCGCTACGAACACCCCGCTGCCGCCACCCGCGACCAATACGCCAACGCAGACGCCGCGCCCGCCGACCAATACGCCACTCCCGGCTACCGCGACCGCGACGCGCACGCCCACCCGCACGCCAGCCGGCACGGCCACGCGCACCCCGACGCGCACCCCGGTCAGCACGGCCACGCGCACCCCGACGCGCACCCCGGTCAGCACGGCCACGCGCACGCCCACCCGCACGGCGACGCCGAGCGTCACACCGGGCGGCGGCATTCCGCCCATCGCCGGCGCGATCAGCAGTGCGGACCCGACGCAAAGCGGGCGGATCGTGCGCGATTGGGAGCCCAGCACCTGCGCCACCGTCAAAACCGTGCCCGGCAACGGCGATATGCTGGCCCATCACTATGACGCCTACACCTTCGCCAACACCAGCGAGAGCGCCCAGTGTGTCACCGTGAAGCTGGATTCCGCCTGTGTGAGCACCAACGACATCTTCAGCATGGCATATCTGGGCAGCTTCAATCCGGCCAGTATCACCGCGAATTACCGCGGCGACATCGGCATGAGCCCCGGTCAGAACGGCGGCAGCAACAGCTACGCCATCAGCGTGCCGGCGGGGCAGACCTTCGTCGTCACCGTCTATGAGGTGACGGCCAACGGCGGCTGCGGCAACTACACCCTCACCGTTACCGATCCGGCGGGCGCCGTCGTGCGGCGCTGATTCGGAGGCGACAAACGCCCCGACCCCATGGTGGGGCCGGGGCGTTTTGCGTGGTCGCACATGCGGCCACGCGCTGTGGCGCAGCGCGGGCCGTTAGCCGTCCGCGAGGGCGGGCTCCGGTCCGGTGGCCGGCAGGTCGGGGTCCATGGTTCGGAAGAGCCGGCCCAGCGCGATCACCGCGATGAGCACGGCTCCGCCCATGCCGAAATTCAGGGTGACATAGACCAGCGCTGCGCTGTCCAGCACGTAGCCGATGCCGCCCAGCAAGCAAAAGATCCCGTTGAGCACCAGCGCGCCGCGGATGACCCGCTGCAGGCGGATCGCGCGCTGGGTGCTCAGGGGCAACGCCGCCGCTGCGAACAGCGAGGCCAGCCCCAGAAACAGCGTCCAGCCGAGCAGGTTGATCGCCGCCATGCCCGACAGCGGATTGGCCTGGACGAATTGTTCCAGCCCTGCGGTTTCGCCCCGCGCCAGGCTGAGGCGCACAGCGCTTATCTGCACGAAGTAGTGCATACCGGTCAGCCCGGCGAACAGGGCGCCGAAGCAGAGACTGATCCGGGCGGGCAGGCGCCGCTCAACGGGCGCCAGTTCGCCCAGGCTGCTCAACAAGATAACCCAGAGCGGGCCGAACAACAGCATCATCACCCGCGCCAGGTTGGGCAAAAACTGGTCGTGTGTGGCGATGTAGGTCTGGTAGCCGGCCAGGTTGGTCCAGACAAACAAGGGCCCCGGCGTGGTGAGAGGGATCGCCACAAAGCAGAGCGTGAAGACGATGAAAGTTGCGGCGGCGCCGCAGGCCGCCCAGAAGCCCAGGCGGGCCGGCAAACGGCCGACTCCGCCCGGCGTATGGGAGACAAACATGGCATATGCTCCTATCGATGCGGGCCTATATACACGGACAGCAAGGCCCGGCGGCAACGTTCCGGCGATTAAGCGACGCGGCGCGGCGGGAACCGGGCCGGTGCCTCCTCAGTCCGCTTCCGGTCCTCCGTGTCATGCTGAACGGAGTGAAGCATCTCGTCTCGTAGGGTACAAGACGAGACTCTTCGCTGCGCTCAGAGTGACAAGGGTCGGTATCGCGGGGATTAAGCTGCGAGAGTCGGCGAGACTCTTCGCGGCGCTCAGAGTGACAAGGGCGGTGTCGCGGGGATTAAGCCGGGAAGGTTGGGGCACGCTCCATTTTGCCGAGGAGAATATAGAGCGGGATCCAGGTGCGGGGATGCGCGGGCGGCGCATAGTGCGCGGGCGCGAGGAAGGCGCCCAGCACGATCTCGACCACAGGGCCGAGCGCTACGAGCAGACCAAAGATGGCCCGGAGAATGAAGGCGCGCCGGGCCGTCTTGCCCAACGCGGTCCTCTTCCGGCGCAGCCCCTGGTGGCCGCCCGGCCGTATGCGCGAGCGGCAGACAACACGGAACCACCCGCCGGCGGCAACCGCCAGGGACAACACACACGCGAGGAGATAGAGGGCCGCCGGCAGGCTATGGCGATGGATGGGCCAGGCGCCGGTAATCCCTGCCGGGATGGGCAGGAGGAACGCCGGCAAGGGTGCCCAGGATCCGTATGCAATCGGCAGGAAGTAGCTGATCATCATTACCTATACGCGCGGATCCTACCCAGCGGTGCAAGGCATCCCGACCCCGATAATACAAAGGGGAGGACCGCGGTGGTCCTCCCCTTGCTCAGCAGTCGTGGTGCCGCGGATTAGCGGGCGACGCGGGTGGCGCCGGCGTAGTGGGCGGTCCAGTAGGGGCTCCACAGATTGCTCACGGTGACGCCGATACCGTAGTCGGCGGCGTGGACGATCTTGCCGTTCCCGGCATAGATGGCGATGTGCGAGATGCCCCTGCGATAGGTGTTGGCGAAGTAGACCAGGTCACCGGGCTGGAGTTGGCTGCTGCTGATGTGCGGGCCGGCGGCAATCTGGCTGCTCATGGCGCGGCCCAGGCCGATGCCGGCCTTATTGAACACATAGTAGACAAAGCCGCTGCAGTCGAAGCCCGACGGGCTGGTGCCGCCGTAGCGGTAGGCATAGCCCACGTAGTTCATCGCCACGCTGACCACGCCGCCCGCGCTGCTGCGGGCCGCGGGCGGCTGCGTGGTGCCCCGCGCCGTACCGGTGCGCGCGGTGGTCGTGGTCGACTTCTTCGCGGTGGCCTGCGTCGTCTTTTTCGGCGCGGGGGCGCTCACCAGGTACGTGGCGGACGCCCAGCCGGTGACGTTGGCGTTGGAGACCTGGTACCAGGAATCGCCGTTCTTGTCCTTGGTCGGGCCTTTCACGATGCTGAACACCGTGCCCTGACCGGCGGTGGACTTGATCGTGCCGCCGGGCGTGCTGCGCAGACGAAGCGCCGCGCCACCGGGTGTGGCCACCTTCGCATACCCCTTCAGCGTCGCCGGCCCCTTGGCCGTAGTCGTCTTGCTGCTCGTGGTGGCCTTGCTGCCGCTGCTGCTGCTGCTGCCCGCCGGGCCGAGGTAGCGCGTATCGACCCAGCCGATGCGGCCGTTGCTGTTGACAGTCACGCGCCACCAACTGTGTCCGGCGCCATCCTTGACCGGACCCTCCAGGACCTGCACCTTATCGCCCTCGCCCAGGGTGCCCTTCACGTCGTAGCCGACGCCCGCGCCCTCACGGAAACGCACGCCGCCGCCGCCGGTATTCGTGACCACGGCGGGCTTATTGGGGCCGACCCCGGCTGCCGCCGCGGTGGGCGCAAACGACACGCTCGTCGCCAGTAACGACGACACCGAGAACAGAGCTGCGACTACCGCTTGGCGGATATTAACTGCTGAGTAAAGTTTCATACGAAAAAGCCTCATCCTCCTGAAAGATTAGCTGTGCGGCGACCCTAATGCGTGGTCCGATCCGTTTGCCATTACAACCTTGAAGCCGGATGGAGCGGGGTCGCGTCACTCCCGCGAAAGAACAACCAATCGTTCCGAACAACCACCAGAGCGGTCAGGCGATCGATAACGGGGCTGGCTGCTTCCCGATGAGGAGACACAGCAGATCAAGGTACACCGGGGCGCGCCGGTTCAGGACGCGCAGCGTGCGGCGGTGCGGGGAGCACCGGAACAGGGGATTGTAGCGGGGGTGGGAGCTGGTGCGAAAACTGTGGACACTGGACGCGCATTCCGGCGGAGCCATCCGGGTGCGCCGTCGCAGTTTACGGGAGCGGAAAGCGATCAAGAACCAGAGGACTAACCGCAGGCGGTGGGGCACGCGCATAGCTTGGTTGCTGAAAACTATTTCAGTGCCCAAAGTTCGCCCGCTCCTTCTTGCCTGAGTACTCGGTCTTTTGTCGCTCCGGCGATAGGTCTTTTGTCCCTTCGCCTGTGGCAGAATATCATAGCGCCCAGACCATGTCAAGCGTAGAAACGTCAATAATATATCAATATCGGGCATATCTCGCGTTAGAAATACGTCCCGAGGGACCATTGCGACGGGGTCGGAGACCAAAAACCGGGTAGTGCTAATGTCCCTTTTTCTACTAATAAACAGCAGATCCCATATTAGACAGCCCCAAGATCGCCGCAACCATGCCGTGCCGGGATCCCGATCACGGCTGAAATCATTTTGTGACCCCTGCAATGGGGAATCTGATTTCCGGGACTACCGGTCCCCAGTGGGGGGCGGATGCGCCCCCGCCCTGGTGGGGCCAATTGGGCAGCGCATTAATACTCTTGCAGCCAGCGCCATTCTTCGCGGGCGCGAATGAGTTGCAGCAGATTGATGAGATAGTGGGCGACCAGGGGCGCCAGCAGGCTGCCCGTAACGAGGAACAGGACACTGAGCCCGGCGCCGATGCCGGCGGCGACGATCATGCCCAAGGTGCCCTGCGGGCTATGCATAATACCGAAGATGACGCTGAGGACGGCGATGAGGATGGGCGGCGGGATCAGCACGCTGAAGCCGCCCAACAACAGCCCGCGGAAGAGCACCTCCTCCAGCAACACCGCCAGCAGCATGGCCGCGGGCACCAGCAGCCATTCGCGGCGGGTGCGCGGAAAGACGTTCTTCATCACCACGGGCGAGTAGACGCCCTTGCCGAAGCGGCCAATGGCCCAGTGGGTGATCAGGTTGACGACGATCTGCGCGGCGAGGCCGAAAATGATGCCCAGGGCCGCGATTTGCAGCGGGTGGGTGAAGGTCCAGCCGAACTGGTCCGGTGGCAAACCGCTGATGGCGGCGAGCCCCACGCACACGGCGATAAAGCCGGCCTTAACGGCGTTCTCGACGGGGGCCAGCAACAGATTCTCCTGGACGGGCACGACGCGCAACAGCTTGCCGCTCTGGTAGGTCACCCAGGCCAGCAAGCCCAGCAGCAGCAATGATCCGAGGAGGAAGATCACGAACATAGCTGCAATTGTAGCAGCCGCCCGTGATGAGTGTCAAGCACCGGCCTAACCCCCCGGCCCCCTTCCCGGCGCGGGAAGGGGGAGAGGACGAGCCAAGCCACCGAGTCGTGGGGTTTGACACCGGGCGGCGGGCGCCGGTACAATCGAGCTACGATGGATGAGCGACGGGGGCGGTGGGCAGCGGTGGGCGCGCTGGCGGGCGTCGCCCTGGTGCTGGCGGTGGCCGGGGCGCTGCTGCCGCAGGGCGTCTTCTGGCACTCCGACGAGGGGGCCAAGTTCCTCCAGATGGTCAACTTGCGCTGGGGGCCGGACGGCCTTGACACCAGCATCTACTATCCGGGCCGGGCGCTCGATCCGCTGCTCCAGTTCGTGCCGTTCCACCCCAAGCAGTACCACAGCGACGCCGCCGGGCAGATCTACCTGCAATGGCCCATTTTCCTGGCCCTGTTCACGCGGCCCCTGTACGACCTGCTCGGCTGGGCGGGGCTGTATGTGCTGCCCTGGGCCGGGGCGCTGGCCGCCTGCTGGCTGACCTACCGGCTGGCCCGCGCCGTGGGCGCGCCGCCCGGCTGGGCCTGGGTCGCTATCCCGCTGCTGGGGCTGACCACGCCGCTAGGCTTCTATAGCTGGGTCTTCTTCGAGCACACGCTGGCCGCCGCGCTGGTGGCCGGGGCGGCGCTGCTGATCGTGCGCGGGCTGCCTGGTGCCGCTTCCAATGATCTGTTGGCGGCAGAACACGCTGAAGACCAACGAGTACGGCGCGATAAATCGCGCAACTACACCCAAAGGGTCCCTGGAATCGGCGCTAGCGGGGATTGGCGGCGATTGGCGGGCGCGGGCGTGCTGGTGGGCGCGGGCATCTACCTGCGATCCGAGTTGTATATCCTCGTCCTGGCCGCGGGCGGGCTGTTCGTCGCGCGGGCGTTCGCCGCGCTGCTGCCCGGCGACGATCGGCGCCCGGCGCTCGACCGCGCCGCCGCCTGGCGTGTCGTGCGGCTGGGGGGCGCGGGGCTGGCCGGGCTGCTGATTGTGTTGCTGCCGCTGTGGGGCTACTACGCGGCCAGCGCGGGCGGCCCGCTGCCGCAGCACGCCGCGTGGTACTTCGGCGGCGGCACCCCGGCGACGGCGGGGGGGCTGGCCCTGCCGCCGATCCGTTATTTGACCCAGGCGCGCGCCCGGCTCATCCCCGACTTCCTGGCCGGACCCGACACGCCGACGAGCCCGGTGGTTAATCCCGGCCTGGTGGCGCTGCTGCTGATCGGCACGGTGGTGGTGATGGCCGGTATGCTCGTGCCCGGCCTCAACCGGCTCTTCACCGGTAGGGCGGCGCGGCGGACAGGCCATGTGCCGGCGCGCCCGGCCAACTGGCTGCTGGTCGCCGGGCTGGGCATCGTCGCCTTGGGCACGCTGCCGGTGCTGCTCGATCCGAATCCCTACAGCAGCCTGCATGGCTTCGTGCTGGCGGCGCCGCTGGTGGTGGCCGCCTTCGCCGCGCGCCCCCCCGCCGGGCGAGAGGCCGAACCCGTGACCGTGGTCGGCAC
>CBJNAR010000183.1:0-6623 GCA_966434075.1 uncultured bacterium | reverse complement strand
CTGGTGATCCTGCTCCTGGGCATGATGCATGTGCGCGCGGCGCTGGGAACGCCCGCCATGGCCGTCCTGCTGCCGCTGGTGGCGATCTATGCCGGGGCGCTGCTGATGCGGGTGCTGGCCGTGCTGCCCGCCGGGGCGCGCCGGCGATCCGCCGCTCCGCGCGCGGGCGACACGGCAGCCGGGCTGCAGCTCCCGCTCGACGCCGCCTTCATCCTCGGCGTCACGGTGGCCGGCGTCCACGGCGGCAGCCTGTCGGTGCCGTTCATGGTCATCCTGGCCGGGACGCGGTTCTTCGCCTGGAACCCCGGCCGGCCCACCTGGCGGTTGCTGTTGCCGTTCGCGCTGCCGCTCCTGGTGCTGGCCGGGCGCGTCTACGATACCCTGGGCGATTCGGTGGTGATTGCCGCGTTGGTCCGCGAGACGATGCTGACCGAGTGTCTACTGTTCATGGTCTATCTGGGCACCCGCCAGATGAACCAGGGCTTCACCGCCGTCGCCGAGCTGGCAACCGCCGTGGCCGAGCGCGATCAGCGCCTCGACGAGGCTGAGCACCGCGCCGAGAAGGACGCCCGCCGGCTGGCCGAGCAGGTGCTCTATCTCACCGTGTTACAGAACGGGATCGCCGCGATTAACTCGGCTATGGCCCTCGACGATCTGCTGCAAATGATCGTCACCAATGCCGTCCGTGTGCTGAAGGCTGAGCAAAGCTCCATCGGCCTGATCGACGAAGCGACCGGCGAACTGGTCATCCAGGCCGCCACCGGCGTCAAGGCGAGCACGCTGCGCCGCCAGCGTTTCCGCCCCGGCTTCGGCGTGGCCGGCCTGGTGATGCAGACGGGCGAGCCCTTGCTGGTCGGCGACGTGTTGCAGGACCCGCGCTACGTCCACCCCTACGCCGAGGACGGCGACGACGCGACCAAGCGCCCCGCCGGGGCGGTCACGCGGACGATCCTCTGCGTGCCGCTCATGGTCGAGCACCGCGTCATCGGCGTGCTGAGCGCGACCCACTCGCAGCCCAACGCGCTCAGCCAGGACGACCAGCGCTGGCTGATCAGTTTCGCTGAGCAGGCGGCCCTGGCCGTCTACCGCACCCGGCTGCTCGAAGAACGCACGCAACAGGGCGAGGAACTGCGCCGCCGCGGTGAGATCCTCTCCAGCCTGATGTCGATCCGCCAGGCGATGGTCAGTTCGTTGAATCTGCAACAGGTGCTCGACACGACCATCTCGCGCATCGGCGAGTTGATCCGCTTCGACTACGGCCTGATCTATCTGCATCACCGGCGCACGGGGAACTTTGAACTGGCCGTGACCAACAGCGATCCCGCGACGGTGCCCGCCGCGCTGACGATGGCCCCCGATACGCTGGCGATGCGGCTGTGGGACCAGGCACTGCCCACCGGTTCGGCGATGGGCGCCGGCGACGAACTCTGCGTGCTCAGCCTGCCCCTGGTGAACCGCGGCAAGACGCTTGGTTGCATCTTGCTCGCCCGCGAAGCGGCAAGCCCCTTCGCCGAACTGGAGCGCGACGCCGCCTACCAGATGGCCAGCGCGGCCGCCATTGCCGTAGACAATGCCCGGCTGTTCAGCCGGGTATCGAAGCAAGAGCAGCAGGCCACTGCGCTCTACCGCCTCATGATCAAGGTCAGCGACGCTGCCGACCGGCGGCAACTGGCCCAGGTGGTCTGCGAGGAATTGCAACACATCGCCGGCGCGCGCGCCGCGGCGCTGCTGGTCCACGACACCGACCAGGCCCGCTTCATCGGCTGGGCCGCCACCGGCGATTGGCAAGATCGCCACGATGTCACCAGCGTGGTGCTGGCTGCCCACGGCGATCCCTTCGTGAGCAACATCCTGCTGGCCTTGCAACAGCGCACCTCGCCCGATCTGCTGGTGTTCCCCGAGGTGCCCAGCCAGGGCGACGATATCTTCGACGGCCCCGGCTGCGTCACCATCCCGCTGACCATGGCCCGGCGCATCTACGGCCTGCTCATCTTGCGCCCCGGCACCGACCCGGCCATCGAACCCGAGAGCCGCGAATTGGTCAACCTGGCCGTGTCCCACTGCACGGTGGCCCTGGAGCGCGCCGAACTGTTCGAGCAAACCCTGGCCGCCGCCCGCCAGTCGGGCATCCTGCACAAGATCGGCACCGAAGTCCAGGCGTCGCTCGACCCGGTCACGGTGGTGCAGACGATGGCCTCTGGCGCGCTGCTGGCCCTGCCCATCGATTCCTGCGAGGTCTACATCTTCGACGCCGAGCGCAAGAATCTGCTGCGCACCGGGGTCGGCGTGAGCCGCACGGCGGAAGAAGTGGGCTGGCGGCCCGGCCCCGACCGCATCCCGGTCGAGGGCAACGCCTCGGTCCAGGAAGTGCTGCACTCGCGCGGGCTGGTCACGGACGATGTGCGCGTGGGCACGCGCTCGCTGAGCGATACCTTCGGCGTCAGCGTGGTGCTGGGCCGGCTCATGGGCAGCGCCGAGCCGCTGGGTATCGTGCGCCTGCGCACGGTCCTGCCCGCCGAGGAGTTCATCCGCCGCCACGCCACCTTCTGCCAGACGCTCTGGATGCACTCCGGCGGCGCGCTCGAACGCAGCCATCTCTACACCACGACGGCCAACCAGGCACGCATGCTGCGCCAGCGCGCCCAGCAACTGACCGATATCCTCGATCTGGGCCATCTGTCCGCCGCCGATGTGCCGCTGGATACGCTGCTGCCCCAGATCGCCGCCGGGATCACCCGCAGCCTCGGCTTTGCCGCCGTGGAAATCCGCGAGATCGACGCCGAATCCGCGGCGGACGCCCTGGCCCGCAGCGAGCCCGCCCCCGGTATGGTGCCCCTCAGCCTGCTGGAACGCATGTTGCAGGCGGGGCACCGCCCGCGCGCCGATTTCAACGGCGTCTACATCGAGGAAGCGCGCCTGGCGAATATCCTGCACCGGCCCCCGCAGCCCGGCATCGTCAGCGTGGGCCGCCCGCATATCCTCATGCCGCTGGACTCGACCGGCGGCGGCGCCCTCGGCTATCTGATGGCGACCCCCGCCTTGCATACTGAAATCACCGACGCCCAGTCCGAGCATGAACTGCTCGAAGTGCTGAGCATCTTCGCCCAGCGCACCGCCCTGATCGTGGAGAACCACCGCGTCTACTCGCAACTGCTGACCAGCAAGCGCAAGATCGAGTCGGTCGTGCTCTCGATCAGCGACGGCGTGATCGTGACCGACGAAGAACTGAACATCATGATCACCAACAGCCTGGCCGACCAGTTGCTGGGCGTCCCTGCGGCGGAGAGCCGCGACCTGCCGCTGCACCGCTTCATCGACAACGCGGCGCTGCTGGCCCAGGTGGAAGAGTGCATCACCACCGGCGTCTCGACCACCGCCGATGTCGACTTCTTCCTGGGCCGCGAGGAGCGGACTTACCAGGCCGTGGTCCACCCCATCGCCGCCCTGGAGATGGGCATGCTGGGCGTCGTGCTCACCCTGCGCGACGTGACCCTGGAGCGGGCCACCGAGCGCGCCAAGTCCGACTTCCTGTCCATCGTCTCGCACGAGCTCCGCACGCCGCTCAACTCGATCATGGGCTTTCTCGACATCATCCTGATGGGCAAGACCGGCCCGCTGACCGATCTGCAGCAGGACTTCCTGTCCACGGCCAAACACGAGTCGGTGGCCCTGCACCGCCTGATCAACGACATCCTCGACTACTCGCAGGTGCAGAGCGGCATGTTGCGGCTCGAAATGCTGCCCATGGACCTGTCGGCGGCGCTGACCCGCGTGGTCAACCACGCCGGGCCGCGCATGGCCGAGGATAAGCTCACCCTGGTCAACGACGTGGCCCCGCAGGTGCTGGTCATGGGCGACGAAGTGCGCCTGGAGCAGGTGTTCAAGAACCTGCTCGACAACGCCGCCAAGTTCACCGACGTGGACGGCGAAATCCGCCTGACCGCGACGGTCGATGTCAACACGGTGCTGGTCAGCGTGAAGGACACCGGCTGCGGTATCCCGCTGGCCCAGGTGGGCCACGTGTTCGACCGCTTCTTCCAGGCCGAGAACCGGTCCAACCGCCGCAAGCGCGGCCTGGGCCTGGG
Source organism: uncultured bacterium (assembly GCA_966434075.1). GTDB lineage: Bacteria > Chloroflexota > Chloroflexia > QHBQ01 > JAICKM01 > JAICKM01. The sequence continues at coordinate 2,538 of CBJNAR010000183.1, read as the reverse complement.
CCTCGCCATCTGCCGTAATATCATCGAAGCCCACGGTGGGCGCATCTGGATCGAAAGCGAGCCGGGCGTCGGCACCACGGTGTTCATCGAGTTGCTGCTCTTCCGCCCGGACAGCGAAAACGACCTGTACAAGTTCGACGTGAAGACCGGCGAAGCGACCTTCACCCGGCGCTAGCCCGTTTGAAGGATGTGTCACTCTGAGCGCAGCGAAGAGTCTCGTCGCGGTGGGTAAGAGACGAGATGCTTCACTCCGTTCAGCATGACAAGGGGCGACTGCAAGCACTAACCGGCTCAATACGACACCCGCGCCACACCGGGGCCGTCCCGCCGCATGCGGAGACGGTCCCGGCGTTTTGTGCCCGCGCCGCGTTGCCGCGGTAAAACTTGCGGCTTTGTAAGCACCCCGGCGCCGGGCCTACAGCCAGTTGTAAATCGATAGTGGTACATTGAGATTGCAATATCGGAACACGACCGGAGCGCGAGCCACCAGGCGCCGGGGTTCCGGTAAGGGGGCGCAGCTACCCGGAATTACCCGGCCCCGTATGATCTCGATAGGGCGAGACACCACAGTGAGGTCGTCATGTTGATTGAGGACAGCAAGCAGACAGCGGTCATCACGCGGGCCAATGGCGCGGGTGCGGCGGCAGACGCGGAGTTCGAGGCGCTATCGCAGGCGCTGGCGGCGCGGGTGCATGAGGCTGACCAAGCCGAGCGGCGCCGCGCCGAGCTCCGGGCGGCGCGCTGGCCGCGCATGCTGGTGCGTATCTTGATCGACGTGGTGCTGCTCAATATCGCCTTTATGCTCGCTTACTGGGCGCGCTATGAAGCCCAGGTGCTGCGCGATGTGGCGCCCGAATTCTATCACGAGATGTCTGATTTCGTGATCTTCCAGATGCTGTTTCTGGTCATCGGGCCGGTGGTGCTTTATGCCCGCGGGGTCTACGCCCAGCCGCGCGGCAGTTCCCTGTTCGACCAGGTGGGCCGCATCGCCGGCGCGGGCATGTTCACCGTCTGCGCGGTACTGCTGACCAGCCTGATCTTTGAATCCGGCGTGCCCTCGCGGCTCTTCTTCGTCTACCTCTGGCTGGCGATCATCGTCACCTTCGGGGCCGAGCGCTACTTGATCAAGCAGGTGCGCCGGGTGCTCTGGAGCCGCGGCATCAACGAACACCGCGTGATCATCGTCGGCGCCACCCCCGCGGGCCAGCGCGTCATGAAGCACATCCTCGACCGCCCGGCCATGGGCTACCACCTGATCGGCTACCTGGACGACCGGGCGCAGGAGCGGCGCTGGGCCGTGCCGTTCCCCGGCAAACCCCGGCCCGCGCGCCTGGGTAGCGTGAAGGACCTGGAGCAGATCATCGCCGATCAGCACGTCGATGAGGTGATTATCGCGCTGGGCGCCACCCGGCGCACCAACCTGTCGGGCCTGCTGGCGCGGTGCAGCGCCCTGCGCGTCAATTACCGGCTGGTGCCCGACCTGTTCGAGATGCGCTTCGACCACACCGAGACGGAATCGCTCGACGGCATCCCGCTGGTCGGGCTGAAGGAACCGGCCCTGCGCGGCGGGCGCCTGGCCCTCAAGCGGGCCATGGATATCGTGCTGGCCGTAGCCGCGCTGGTGGTGCTGGCCCCGCTGCTGGCCGTGCTGGCCCTGGCGATCCGCCTGGAGAAGCCGCACGGCCCGATCCTGTTCCGCCAGCAGCGCGCCGGGCGCGGCGGCAAAGTCTTCACCTGCTACAAGTTCCGCTCGATGCGCCCCGACGCGGAGGCGTTGAAGGCCCAACTCCTGGCCCAGAACGAGGCGAGCGGCCCCATCTTCAAGATGAAGAACGACCCGCGCGTCACGCGGGTGGGCCGCCTGCTGCGCCGCACCAGCCTGGACGAACTGCCGCAGTTGTTCAACATCCTGCGCGGCGACATGAGCTTCGTCGGCCCGCGCCCGCCCATCCCCAGCGAAGTCACCGCGTACAGCGACTGGCACCTGCAGCGGCTCGAAGTGACGCCGGGGCTGACCGGCCTCTGGCAGGTCAGCGGGCGCAGCCGGCTCACCTTCGACGAGATGGTGACGCTCGACCTCTATTACGCGGAGAACTGGTCGCTGCTGCTCGACTGCCGGGTGCTGCTGCAAACGCTGCCCGCCGTCCTCCTCCAGCGCGGCGCCTACTAGCCGCCCCGCCAATCCAGGCAAAAAGAGACCCGCGCCGGGTTCCGGCGCGGGTCTTGGCGTCAGGACGCTCTCCGTCGCAACAGCAGCCCGCTGCCCAGGGCCAGCGCGGCCACCACCAGCGCCGGCAGCCAGCCGAGATCCGGCGCGCCGGTGCGCGGCAGTTCGCTGGGCGCGGGGCCGGCGTTGGACCCCACCAGCGGCCCGACCTGACTCACCGGCCCGGTCTCCTGCCCGCCGGGCGGCGCTGCGGGAGGCGGGGCGGAGGGCGCGCCACCCGTTGCCCCCGGCACGCCAGCCGGCGTGCGGGCGGCCGTGGCCGCCGGCGGCGCCCCGCCGGCCGGTGCCGGCACTGTGGGCGGCGCGAGGAC
>CBJNAR010000182.1:0-6641 GCA_966434075.1 uncultured bacterium | reverse complement strand
TGATGCTCGGCGGCACCTTCACCGACCTGCCGGACTTCGACCCGGTAGTCTCTCAGGTACTGACCGACGGCGCCAACCTGGCCGGCGAACCGGATTTCCCTTTCACCCACTGGTTCCCCGGCCAGCTTGCCAGCGTCAACCGGCTTGTCTCCATTGACGGCACGGTCAAGCAACGGCTGGTGGTGGTACCGGCGCAATACAGGGCCAACTCCGGCCAAAACGTGGGCACCGAGCGGCGCTACAATCAGCTTGATCTCGACGTGCTGACCGCGCCCGACACCGAGACCGACTTCCTCGCCCCCGCCATCCACGATGTGCAGGCGCAGGTCGCGGGCGGCAACCTCAACTTCACCGTGCGGGTCAGCGACGACAGCGGCACGGTGGCGCGGGTGGTGGTGCTCTACGCGGCGGCGGGCGCGACCACCTGGTCGCAGGTCGAGTTGCCCTACAACGCCGCCGACGCGACCGCCACCGGCAGCATCCCCTTGCCCGGCCCGGTGGTCCAGTACTTCGTCCAGGCGGCGGACGGCGCGGGCAATGTTGCGCTCGCGCTCGACGCCGGTGACCCGTACGTGGTTGCCGCGGTCAGCCTGATCGTCCCACAGCAGGCGCCGGAAGACCAACCGTTTACGCTGATCCTGCTGCCCGCGGGCTTCAGCGGCTACGCCTTCGACTGCGGTACCGGCAGCTACGTACCCGCCGGCGGCAACACACGCGACTGCACCCCGAACGATGAAGGGACACTCACGGTGCGGGCCGGCATCGCCGGCCAGGAGCGCACAGCCCAGGTCAGTATCTTCGGCGTGCCGCCGAGCGCCCGCTTCGTCGCGCCCGCCGAAGTGCTCCCCGGCGCATCGTTCACCCTCGCACTCACCGACGCCAGCGATTCCATCGCCGACATCGCCGCCGGGTTCAGCTACGCCTTCGACTGCGGTGGCGGCTACGGTGCCTACGGCCCGGCTGCTTCCGCCACATGTGTGGCGCCGGGCGGCTTCGGCAGCTTCACCGCCAACGGCAAGATCCGCGATAAGGATGGCCTGGAGTCGGAATATAGCGCCTTTGTGCAGGTCGTGGCGGTGCTGTCCACGCCTACGCCTTCCCCGACATCCACCATCCCACCCGCCACCGGGAGCGCGACGCCCACGGCACCCGCCGCCGTGACGGCCACACCCACTCGCACGCCGACCACCACCCCAACCCAGACGCCCACGCCCACCCGCACGGCAACGCCCACGGCCACCGACACACCCGTCCCCACCGCCACGGCGACGCTCACAGCGCCGCCGACACGGACAGCCACCGCGACGGCTACGCCGGGGCTGAACTGCGCGCCACTGGGGCCGGCTGCCGACTTCAACCTGTTCAGTCTTGGCGCGATCAATGCCGCCAACTCGTCCACCGGCGGGCGCATGGCGGGGGCCGGACCGGTCACGCTGATGAACTACCGGGTGGGGGCCGGCCTGCCCAATTCGCACGGCACCCGCGACGACCTGATCAGCGGCACCGACCTGACTTTCACCAACGGCCAGGTCGCCCGAGGCAACGCGGTCTACGGCGGTACGGGCCGCTTTACCAACGTCAGCTTCCCCAACGGCAGCGCGCGCCAGGGCAATGTGATTGACTTCCCCGCCGCCCGGCAATTCCTGCAAAACGCCTCGACCACCTGGGCGACGCTGGCGACGAACGGGACAATCACCTGGCAGCGCGGGCAGTACACCCTGACCGGCAGCAGCAACACGCTGAACGTCTTCAACATCTCCGGGGCCAACCTGGCCCAGGCGACGAGCCTCACCGTCACGGCCCCGGCGGGGTCCACGGTGCTGGTGAACGTGGACGGCAGCAGCCTCACGCTGGCGAACTTCGGCATCACGATCAGAGGCACCGACCAGCAGAAGGTGCTCTACAACTTCGCGGCCGCTACCAGTCTGAACGCCGGTAATCTCGGCGTGCCGGGCAGCATCCTGGCCCCCCGCGCCGCCGCCGGCTTCACCAACGATCAGGTCAACGGCAACCTGATCGCGGCGTCTTTCACCGGCCCGGCGGCGCTGAACCAACAGCCGTTCACCGGCTGCCTGCCCTGAGCCGCCGCCGTGGACGAGACGGGTTTTCGCCGTGGCCCCAGGCTGCAGCCGTTGTGCTATAATGAGGCCCGGTATCGCGTCGCCGCTGATCCATAGCGAGGAGGGCAAAGCCAGAAATGTTGACCGACAGAGACAAGGCGCTGCTACTCCGAATGGTACCCTTCTTCTCGGCGCTGCCCGACGAAGTGCTGGTGGACCTTGCCCCGCGGACCCGTGAGGTATTGGTTCCTGAGGGTCAGGCCGTGGTCCACAAAGGCGAGCCGGGCGACTGCATGTATATCATCATCCGCGGCGAGGCGCGCGTCCATGACGGCGAGCACCAGATGAATTATCTGCGCCGGGGCGACATCTTCGGCGAAACGGCGGCCCTGGACGGGCTGCCGCGCGTGGCGACGGTGACGGCGGTGTTCGAGTTGGCGCTGCTGGAGATCGACCGGACCGCCCTGTTCGCCCTGATGCGCGAGAGCATCGCAGCCATGGAGGGCATCGTGCGCGGGCTGACCCGCTGGGTGCGACCCACGCTCCACCAGAGCAGCGCGGATTACCACTATATCCGGGCTATGACGCGGCTGACCGCGGCGGCGGCCCAGGTGGAAGCGGGCGTCTATGAGCCCGAAGGGCTGGACGGGGTGGCGGCGCGCCCGGATGACCTGGGCCAACTGGCCCGCCTGTTCCAGCGCATGATCCACGAGGTCTATACCCGCGAGCAGGCGCTGCAACAGCAGGTGGTGGAATTGCGGATCGAGATCGACCGCGCGCACCAGGCCCGTCAGGTCGCGCAGATTGTGGATACCGGCTATTTCCAGAACCTGCGCGACCAGGCCCGCGATCTGCGCCAGATGCTGGGGGCAGCCGCCGGGCCGGCCCCGCCCCCCGCGGCCCGCCCCCCGGATGAACTCGTAGTCCCCTCCCCACGGGAGCCATAAGCATGGCCCAGATCATTTCCCTGCACTCCTTTCGCGGCGGCACGGGCAAGTCCAACACGACCGCCAACCTCGCCACGCTGCTCGCGGGGGAAGGCCGGCGGGTGGGAGTCATCGACACGGACATCCAATCACCCGGCATCCATGTGCTCTTCGGGCTGCGCGGGCCGCAGATCACCCACGCCCTCAACGACTACCTGTGGGGCCGGTGCTCCGTCGCCGACATCGCCCGGCCCGTGCTACAGGACGTGCTGCCCGACCGGCTCTTCCTGATTCCATCGAGTATCAAAGCCGACGACATTGTGCAGGTCATCCGCCAGGGCTACGATGTACGGCGCTTGACCATGGCGTTTCGCGAATTGATCGACCACCTGCACCTGGATGTGCTCCTGATTGATACCCACCCTGGCCTGAACGAAGAGACGCTGTTCGCGCTGGCGATCTCGACCACCCTGGCCATCGTGCTGCGCCCCGACCAGCAGGATTACGAGGGCACGGGCGTGGCGGTGGAGGTGGCCCGGTCGCTGGAAGTGCCGCGCCTGGTGCTCGTCGTCAACAAGAACCCACCCGATTTCGACGAACGCGCACTGGCGGAGCGGGTGGCACAGACATACCAATGTCCGGTGGCGGCAGTGCTGCCGCACAGCGATGAGATGATGAAGCTCGCCAGCGAGGGGATCTTCGCCCTGCGCTACCCCAGCCACCCGCTGACGGCCCGGCTCCGCGAGTTGGCCGTGCAGCTCGTGGCCCCTTGATCGTCCGACCCCGGCGCTTCCGGCACGCGGTTCGCCCCAAACTGCCTAGCCGGCCGCCCACAGGAGCAGACAATGGCTGGGAATCTTGGATTGAGCAGGGAAGCGTTGCTGGGAGGCGCGCCCTTGCCCCGGCGGGTCAACACCCAGGTCTATCTGATCGAAGCCCGCACCGCCCACCTGGCGGCCCAATCCCGGCACCAGCGCAGCCCCTTTGTTCCGGCGCGCACCATTGAAGAGCGCAACCGGGGCTATCTCCAGGCGCTCAAGCTGGGCACCGAACCCTCCGAGCGCCCGACGGTCCAGAATCTGGAGCGCTATGCCCCGCAATGGGCCGATCTGGTGCCTGATGAACCGGGCTACCGGGCGGCCATTGCCCACACGCTAGGCACCCGCTACCGCATCCCCTCCCGCCAGGTGCCCCGGCTGCGCGCGGCCCTCGGCCTCGATACGCCCGCCGTCCAGGAGGCTTACCAGCGCCTGTATGGCGCGCCCATCGCGCAGATCTTCGTTCCGCGCCTGGGCGTGCGGGAGCGGCTGGCCTGGGTCGCCGCCGCGGCCGGTGAGCGGGCCGAAAACCTGCCGCCGTTCTGGGCCGCCTTCGCCCTGACGCTGACCGAAACCGTCGGCGCGGGCGTGCTGGCGCTGCCGATCGCCGTCGCCGGGGTCGGGCCCGTGCCGGGCGCGGCCATTCTGATCGTGCTCGGCCTCGTCAACTTGCTGACGGTCGCCTGCCTGGCCGAAGCCAGCGCGCGCACGGGCGCGCTGCGCTATGGCAACGCCTTCGTCGGCCACTTGATCCGCACCTACCTGGGCAGCCGGGCTACCTTGATCCAGGCGCTGTCACTGATCCTCTTAACCTTCCTGGTGCTGCACGCCTATTACATCGGCTTCGCGACCACCCTGGCCGCCGCCACCGGCCTGCCCGCCGGCCTGGTCATGGCGCTGTTGTTCCTCGTCGGTCTCTATTATCTGCGGCGGGGCTCCCTGGATACGACCGTCGGCTCGGCCATGATCGTGAGCGGCATCAACATCGTGCTGATCCTGATCCTGGCCGGGGTCGCCTTCGCCTACGTGAGCCCGCAAAACCTGGCCTATGCGAATCTACCGTTTCTCGCCGGCCGGTCCTTTGACCCCGGCATTCTCCAACTCATCTTCGGCACGGTGCTCGCTGCCTACTTCGGTCATATCTCAGTGAGCAACGGCGCCCAGTTTGTGCTGCGCCGCGACCCGAGCGGGCGCGCGCTGATCCGCGGCAGCGCGGCGGCGATGGCGACGGCTACGTTTCTCTATGTGTTGTGGGTGCTCGCCGTCAATGGCGCTGTGGGACATGCCAGCCTGGGCGCGGAGCAGGGCACGGCCCTGGTGCCGCTGGGGCGGGTCGCGGGGTGGGCGGTCCCGCTGCTGGGCTCGATCTTCACCGCGCTGGCGATGGGCATGGCGAGCATCCATTACGCGCTGGCCCTGTACAATCTCGTCCAGGAGCAACTGCCCCGCCCCACCGCCGGGCCGCCCCTCGCGCCGGCGACGCCCGGTACGGCCGCAGGCCGCCGCAGCGGCGGTTTCCGGCCGGCGATTCTAGTCCGGCAGGGCCGCTTCCTCGTCGGGGCCAGTCCGGTCGTGGTGATCTTCCTGGGCAGCGAGTGGCTCCTATTGACGGGGAGCGGGTCCTTCAGCGGCACGCTCAGTGTGATAGGGGTGGTACTGGTAGCGCTGCTGTCGCTGATCTTCCCGGTCTTGCTGCTGGCCGCCAGCCGGCGCAAAGGCGACGCCGTCCCCGCCGGGGTCATACCGGGGCTGGGCCATCCGCTGGTGCTCGGGGCCATTTACCTGTTGGGCGCGGCGAGCCTGTTCCTGCATGGCCTAGTGATCTGGGAGAACCCGCTGGCGCGCGGCGTGGCCCTGCTCGCCGGGGTGATATGCCTGGTCCTGACCGGCGCCGTGTGGCGGGCCGGGGCCTTCCGCACCCGGCTGGTGGTGGAGCTACGCCGGTATCTCGCCGGTGGTCCGCCCGCCCAGGTGAGCGTCGTCGGCGCCGGATCCCCGGTCGCGGCGGACATCCAGTTGCTGGACCAGGATCGCGCGGCCCCTGGCCCGGAACAGGCCGCCAACCGCACGGTCCCGGCTTTCGCGTCGTATGCGGTGGTGAACGTGCCGGCCACGCGCACCCGCGAACTGAAAGTGTGGGTGCATGAGATCACGCCGGACGGGAATTCACAGGGGCTACCTGCCGAAGTGCAGATCGTCGACGGAGCCACCGCGCCACCCTCCGCCCTGCCCCTGGTGGAGGGGCAGCTACTGGTGCCGTTCAGCGGCGATCCGTGCCAGGTCCAACTATATTTATCCGGATCCGATACCCGCGCCGGCGCGGCCTCCCCCCAGCCGGGCTGATTCCCCGGCCAGGTGAGTGTTTTCGTGGATGGGCTGGGTACAAATGACAAGTTTTGTTGGTGGCGACAGGTCAGGTTGGACCCCGCCGTACCCCTGACCCGTAACCCCAGCCTCGCACCGGAACCGCCGATTGCAACGCCGCAATGACATACCTCCGTCCGTTCCCCTGGCGCACGTTGGCCCGTATCAGCCTGCCGGCGCCCTGGGTAATCCGCCCGCTGGTCGCCCACGGCCACTGGTAGTTCCACGGACCCATCCCCACGGAGCCGTTCTCGCCGAGGCTACGCTGAAAATCCGGCGTTTACAACCACGGGCCGGCTTCCTGGATGATCCTACCTCAGACACACAGCCATGGCCGGACTGTAGTTAGTCCGGCCACCCATTTACGCCTATAATGCGGTGATTTTATGGTGACCCGCCAGGGACTCGAACCCTGAATCCACGGATTAAGAGTTCGGCGAAAGCCTGTCCACCGCGATCCATAAACGTCTATT
>CBJNAR010000181.1:0-6672 GCA_966434075.1 uncultured bacterium | reverse complement strand
CCGGCGATCCCGCCACCGTGCTGGCCGGGTTCCTGCCGTTGCTCGACAAGCAGCAGCAGGTGGGCGAGGCCGCGGGCCTGGTGGCGCGCTACCAGGCGGCGGGTGGGCCGGACGCGCGCCTGCTGGCCGTGCTGGGCAAGGCCTTGCTGCGCGAGGATCGCGACTTCCACACCATTCAGACGGTGGAAGGCGCCTTCAACCTCTATCGCACCCTGCGCGGGACGCCGGAGGCCACGCACGCCCTGATCGCCGCCGCACGCTACCTGGCGGCCCATGCGCCCACGCCGCGCGGCCAGGCACAGACGTACCAGATCGCCTTGCGCTTGCATCGCGGCGAACGGGTCTTCGAGGAGTAGGTTCTAGCCCAGGTTGGGTCTGCCGCCCCGCCGCTGCTGCAGCGGCGGGGCTTTGCTTCAGGCACCGGCGGGCTGCGGTGTGGTCTGGCGTCCGCGGTCTTTCACGGTCGCCAGGGCGACCGGCAGCGTGGCGCGCACACAGGTGCCCTCGCCGGGCGCGCTGATGATTTCGATCGCGCCGTCGAGGCGGGCGGCGCGTTCGCGCATCGAGCGCAGGCCCAGGTGGCCGGGAAAGGCGCCGTCCACCGCGAAGCCCTTGCCGTCGTCGGCCACCCGCAACGTGACTTTGTCCGGTTCTACGGTCAGGCGGATCTCGACCCGCTTGGCGCGGGCATGTTTCACCACGTTGTGCATGGCTTCCTGCCCGATCCGGTACAGCGCCTCTTTGATTTCCAGCGGCAGGACCGGCTCCGCCCCCAGGTCGGCGTGGACGGCGATGCGATGGCGCGCGCTCAGGGCCGCGGCCTGTTTTTCCAGCGCGGCGATCAGGCCCTCCTGCTCCAGCGACTCGGGACGGAGCTCGAAGATGAGCGCGCGCATCTCGGTGATGCCGGCTTCGGTCAGGGCGATGAGGTAGTCGAGCGGGGCGGCGGCCTGCGGCGGGTCGCGGTCGATCAGCAACCGGGCGGCGTTGGCGGCCAGGCCGATACTGTAGAGCGCCTGCGAGACCGAGTCGTGCAATTCGCGGGCCAGCCGCTGGCGCTCCTCCAGCGTCGCCACCTCCTGCGCGCGCTCGTACAGCTTGGCGTTTTCCAGGGCCACGGCGGCCTGGGTGGCAATCGCCATGGCGAGGTCGGCGTGGCGCTGGGTGTAGTAACCGGGTTGGGGGGAGCTGATACTGAGCATGCCGATCACGCGGTCCTTGACCATGAGCGGCACCCCCAGCCAGGAGGCCGTACTGTCGTGCGACGTTTGCAACATCAACGCCGCCGCCGGCCCGTACTCGCCGGCCGGGTCGATAGTGTGCAAATCGTCGATGATCAGCGGCGCCTGATCGCGCACGACCCTGGTGTGCAGGGGCAGCATACCAAAGGGGATGCGCCGGTGCACCACATCCTCCTGTTTGAGCGGCCCGCGATACCCCGCGCTGATGAAGCTGTCTTCGTCTATCGTATATAGGCCGGCGTTCTGGTAATCGACCACGACCTTGAGTTGCTCCAGAATCAGATCGAGCAGCGGTTGGAGTTCGAGGGTCGAGGCCACATTGCGCGCGATGTCGAGCAGCGTTGTGATCTCGCGTGTGCGCTCGGCCACGCGCTGCTCCAGCAACTGATAGGCTTGCACCCGTTCCGTAATATCACGCGACACGGCGAGGACATGGAGCGCACCCCGGTAGATAATCGTGCTGCTCTGGATTTCCGCGTGAAACACGGACCCGTCTTTGCGTGCGCCCAGGGCTTGCGCTGTAAAGGCGCCGCCATCGCGCACAGTCGCCAGGTATGCCGGAATCCGCGGTTGGTCCTCGTGGGTAATCAAGATGCTCAGGTGGCGTCCGAGCATCTCCTCGGAGGTGTAACCGTGCATGTGGCACAGGGCGGGGTTGGCCTGCACAATGTAGCCGGCCAGATCGTGGATGATCATGCCGTCGCTGGTGGCCTCGAAGATGCTGCGGTACTGGGCCTCGGTTTCCCGCAGTTGGGCCTCAGCCTGCTTGCGCGCGGTGATGTCGGTGTTCGAGCCGGCCAGGCGGTAGGTCCGGCCATCGTCGTAGCGCCGGGCCGACCCGCGCGAGATCACCCAGCGCCAGGACCCATCCTTGTGCCGCAGCCGGTATTCGATCTCGTAATTGGTCGTGGTGCCTTCCAGATAGTCCGTCACGCCGGCGATGACGCGGGCGCGATCCTCCGCATGGATACGCGACAGCCATTCGACCAGGTTGTTGGAGATCTCGTGATCGGCATAGCCGAGCAGGCTTTTCCAGCGCGGCGAGAGGTAAACGGTATTGTTCTCGATATCCCAATCCCAGATGCCGTCGTTGGCGCCCTCGACCGCGAGCTGGAAGCGGTCGTCGTCGGCGCGTCGATACTGGGCGCGGCGCTCCGGTAGCGGGGCGGGCGGGTCGCTCATAGCTGAATCCCCGGCTAGTTCTGCTCGTTGGGGTTGACCAGCCCCGTGCGTACGGCGTAGAGCGCCGCCTGGGTGCGACTGGGCAGGCTCAGTTTCTGCAGGATGCCGTGGACATGGGTTTTCACGGTGCGCTCCACAATATTCAGCCGCCCCGCGATCTCTTTGTTGGAGTAGCCGCGCGCCAGCAAGCGCAACACTTCGGTCTCGCGCTCGGTCAGGCTTTCGGGGGTTTCCGGGGCGCGCACCTCGCGCATGAGCCGGGAGGCGGCTTCCGGGGCCAGTTGGACCTGGCCCGCCGCCGCGGCCTTGATGGCCCGGCAGAGCGCTTCGGCGCGCGTATCCTTGAGCAAATAGCCGATGGCGCCCGCGCGCATCGCCCCGACGACCGCCGTATCCTCCAGCACGCTGGTCAGCGCCAGGACTTCGGTCTCGGGCAGCTCGCGGCGGATGGTCGCGGTCGCCGTGATGCCGTCGATTTCCGGCATCAGCAAATCCATCAGCACGACATCCGGGTGCAGTTCGCGGGCCAGGCGCACGGCTTCGGCCCCGTCTTCGGCTTCCCCCACCAGTTCCAGGTCGGGATCGAGATGGAGAAAGAAATGCAGCCCCTGGCGGACCACCTCGTGGTCATCGGCGATCAGGACACGAATCGGCATGAGCAGTAGCCTCTGGGTAGCGTGCCTTCGCTAGCGAAGGCGCGCGATCGGCTGCTTTCGGTGGTGCGAAACGAGGGCAGGCCAACATGGTTCAGCAAAACTACAGGGCGTAATTGTCCTTATCCCCATTGTAGCACAATTGCCGGTGGCCTACAACTACATGACCACCGTTGCGGCCCGGCCTCAAGCCGTCTGATTATGGGGAGTGCGCGCCCCGGCGCCATAGGATTCCGCTCCCAGCGGCCCCGGCCCGATGGTCCTACATTGGCCCGCCCGACTCGTCCCGCGTGTCTTGCCGCCATCCCCGGCAATCGGGTACAATACCCGATAAGCTTGTACCGCTGCCCTATGATGGGATAGGGTGAGCCCGCCGTCATCCGGCGGCCCGTGCGCTGATCGCTCAATACTGGGGAAGGAACCGCATCGTCTATGAACTTGCTGGCGCTGCTGGCCCTGATCACCGGGCTGGCCCTGGCTCCGGCGCTCCTCTATGTCTTGTTGATCTGGTGGCTGGATCGGTATGAGAAAGAGCCGATCAGCCTGGCGGTCCTGGCCTTCGTCTGGGGCGCCACCCCGGCGATTCTCCTCGCGCTCGTCTTCGAGATCCTGCTCGGTATTCCCCTCGGCGGCGCCGGGCCGATCGGGGAGTTCAGCGAAGCGACGGTCGTCGCGCCCATTGTCGAGGAAGCGACCAAAGGCATCATCCTCTTCGTCCTCTTCCTGGCCTACCGGCACGAATTCGACGATGTGCTCGACGGCATCCTCTACGGCGCGCTCGTCGGCCTCGGCTTCTCGGTCGTGGAGAACATTGTCTACGGCTTTAGCTCGGCCTATCCCGACGGCTACAACCCCGGCCAGACGCCTTCGCTCGACGCCGTGATCGGCATCTGGTTCTTGCGGTCGGGGGTGTTCGGCCTGAACCACGCCTTTTTCACCAGCATCACCGGGGCCACACTCGGCTATCTGCGCGCCAACCCCAAGGCGCGGCTGCGGCCGGTCATGCCCGTGTTCGGGTTGGGTGGAGCGATGTTCTTCCACAGCCTGCACAACAGCCTCGTCACGGTGAGCGGGCTGGCCGGCAACGAACTGGCCTGCGCCGGGTGCCTGATCAGCATCCTGGCCGACTGGAGCGGCGTGGCCGTCATTGTCGTGGTGGCGATCCTGGCCGGGGCCAAGGAGCGCCGCTGGATCGAGCAGCAACTCTGGGAAGAGGTGACGGTGGGGCGGCTGCATCCCGCCGAATACTATATGCTGATCTCGGCGCCGCGCCGCTGGCGCGCGCGCTGGGCGGCCCTATCGCAGCACGGATGGCGGGCGTTCCGCCAGTTGGGCCTCTTGCAGCAACTGGCGACCGAGCTGGCTTTCCGCAAGCAACAGGTGCTGGTCGAGCGTGACTCGGCCTGGCGCCAGTACGATATCCAGGTGTTGCGCGCCCGGATCGACGATCTACATACGCGCATGGCCGGCGCCAGCCCGGCGTAGCAGAACCCGGAAGGGAGATGTCTGATGCTGTCTGATGCGGAGAAGTTTGGTTTGGAAGGGCTGACGTTCGACGATGTTCTGCTCGTGCCCGCCTATTCAGAAGTCTTGCCCACGCCCCAGTATATCTCCACGGCCACCCGCCTCACGCGCGACATCCACCTGAACATCCCGATCCTGTCGGCGGCGATGGATACCGTGACCGAGGCGCGCATGGCGATCGCTATGGCCCGCGAGGGCGGGCTGGGCGTGCTGCACCGCAACCTCGCCATCGCTGACCAGGTGGCCGAGGCCGACAAGGTGAAGCGGTCGCAGGCCGGCATGATCGTCGAGCCGATCTGTCTGGAGCCGGAGCGCTCGGTGCGCGACGCGCTCGACCTGATGGCCCGCTACCACATCTCCGGCGTGCCCATCGTCGAGGGCGACCGGCTGGTCGGCATTCTGACCAACCGCGATATTCGGTTCGCCGAGGGCGCCGACCTGGATCAGCCGGTGCGCCAGTGGATGACCGAGGCGCCGCTCTGGACGGTGCCGCCCGGCACCACACTGGATCAGGCGCGCGAGATTCTGCGCCGCCGCAAGGTCGAAAAGCTGCCCGTGGTGGACGAGAACGGCCGCCTGGTTGGCCTGATCACCGTCAAGGACATCCAGAAAAAGCAGCAATATCCGCTGGCGACCTACGACCGGCACGGGCGCCTGCTCTGCGGGGCGGCGGTCGGCGTGGGCGACGACGGCTTCGAGCGCGCCGCCGCCCTGATTGAGGTCGGCGTGGACGTGATCTTCGTGGACACCGCGCACGGCCACACGGCGAGCGTGATCGAGGCGGTGCGCCGCATCAAGCGCCGCTACGACGTGCCGGTGATCGCGGGCAATATCGCCACCGGCGCGGCGGCCCAGGCGCTGATCGACGCGGGCGCCGACGGCTTGAAGGTAGGTATGGGGCCGGGGTCGATCTGCACGACGCGCGTGGTGTCGGGTGCGGGGATGCCGCAGATCACCGCGGTCTGGGAGGTGGCTCGCGTGGCCCGCCCGGCGGGCATCCCGATCATCGCCGACGGCGGCATCCAATATAGTGGCGATGTCGCCAAAGCGATTGCCACGGGCGCCGACACCGTGATGATCGGCTCGCTGCTGGCGGGCGTGGACGAAAGCCCCGGCGACGTGATCCTCTACCAGGGCGAGCGCTTCAAGGAGTACCGCGGCATGGGGTCGCTGGGCGCCATGAAGCAGCGCGCCTCCAGCCGCGACCGCTACGGCCAGCAAGACGTGGATCGCCTGGACAAACTGGTGCCCGAAGGCATCGAGGGCCGGGTGCAGTACAAAGGCCCGCTGACCACATTGATTTACCAGTTGGTGGGCGGGCTGCGCTCGGGCATGGGCTATGTCGGCGCGCCCGACATTGCGCGCTTCCAGGAGGACACCCGCTTCGTGCGCGTGACCGGGTCGGGCCTGCGCGAGAGCCATCCGCACGACGTGGTGCTGACGAAAGAGGCGCCGAATTATGCCGGACGCTAGCGCGGCCCCGGCATCGCCGGCCCGCGATCTGTCCACGCGCCAACTGGTGCAGGAGGGTGCCGAGCCGTTCTTCTACGCCGCCGGGCCGACCGGGTGCCTGCTGCTGCACGGCTTCACCTCGTCGCCGTTCACCATGCGCGAGATGGGCGCGCACCTGGCGGCGAGCGGCGTGACCGTCTGCGCCCCGCTGCTGGCCGGGCACGGCACCTCGCCCGAAGACCTGCGCACCAAAACCTGGCAGGACTGGGTGGCCTCCGCCGACGAGGGCCTGGCCCAGTTGCGGGCCTACGGCTGCCGCCGCATCTACCTGGCCGGGCTGTCGCTCGGCGGCGCGCTCACGCTCTACCTGGCCGCCCGCGATCCCAATGCCTACGCCGGGATGGTAGTCATGAGCGCGCCGGTCTGGATCCCCGCCATGTTGCGCCTGCCGCTCACCGCCGTCAGCGACGCCGTGCCTTACTTCAACAAGCGCTTCAGCGACATCGCCGAACCCGGCGCGCGGAAGCGGCAACTGACCTACTCGCGTATCCCGCTGGCCGCCGCGGCCACGCTGATCGACCTGCTGACCGAGATGCGGCCCGCGCTGGGGCGCATCACCA
>CBJNAR010000180.1:0-6672 GCA_966434075.1 uncultured bacterium | reverse complement strand
CGGATGTTCCTAGGGCGTTTCGATCATGTGCTCGACGAGAAGGGTCGTGTGGCGATTCCGGCAAGGTTTCGTTCCGACCTGCAAGAGGGCATGGTCATCACCCGCGGAACCGACCGCTGTCTCTATATCTTCCCGCTGTCGGCCTGGGCCGGTATCGCGGCGCGGTTGGAAGCTCTCCCGATGGGCGACCCGAACGCACGCAACCTGCGCCGGGCCGCTTTCGCCGCCGCCGAGCCGGCGGACCTGGACAAGCAAGGCCGCGTGGTGCTCTCGGAGCGCCTGCGCCAGTACGCGAACCTGGTCAGCAACGTCGCCGTCGTCGGCATGAACTCGTATATCGAAGTGTGGGACCAGGGCGCCTGGGAAGCCCTGGAAAACCAGGTCGAAGAACAGGGCGAGGTGCTCGCCTCCCAGATGGCCGGCCAATACTAGGTCGCCATGCACCAATCCGTACTTTACCAGGAAACGCTTGCCGCTCTGGCCGTCATCCCAGGCGGGAGCTACATAGATGGCACGGTTGGCGCCGGGGGACATGCCGCGGGCATCCTCGAGCGCTCGGCTCCGACGGGCCGCTTACTCGGACTGGACCAGGACCCACAGGCCCTGGCCGTGGCCGGGGCGCGGCTGGCGGAGTTCGGTGAGCGCGCGGTGCTGGTCCATGCGAACTTCGCCACGATGGGCGAAGTGGCCCCCCGCTACGGATTCCTGGCGACCGACGGGGTATTGCTGGACCTGGGGGTTTCGTCGATGCAACTCGACACCCCCGCGCGGGGATTCTCCTTCTTGGCCGAGGCCCCGCTGGACATGCGCATGGACCCCACCGCGTCCGGGCAGCCCCCGGCCGCCGACCTTGTCAATCAGTTACCCGAAGGGGAACTGGCGGATTTGATTTACCGCTACGGCGAGGAGCGCGACTCTCGCCGTATCGCCCGGCGCATCGTAGCCGAGCGACAGGTCGCCCCGATCGAAACCACCAGCAGGCTGGCCGCGATTGTCCTGGCAGCGGTCGGCGGCCGGCCTGCAGGGCCCAAAGGGCGGATCCACCCCGCCACGCGCACCTTTCAGGCGCTGCGCATCGCCGTCAATCGTGAGCTTGACGTGTTGCCCGGCGCGCTGGACGCGGCGGTGGGTCTCCTGAAGCCCGGTGGACGCCTGGCGGTGATCGCCTTCCACTCGTTGGAAGACCGCATCGTCAAGCAGTTTATCCAGCAAGAAGTGAAGGGTTGTATCTGTCCGCCGGAATTGCCGGTCTGCCAATGCGGGCGCAAGCCCCGGTTGCGGACCATCAGTAAAGGCGCGATCCAGGCCACGGCGCCCGAGGTCGAGAGCAACCCGCGTGCCCGCAGCGCTCGCCTTCGTGTGGCCGAGCGCCTGCCCGGCGGGCCATAGCGTCCGGCCTCGTGCCGGGCATATGATTAGAAGCCGGGAGATCACGCGGGGGAGGTACCCAGCGGGATCTCTTTTTTATTGGCCGGCGCACGGGGCCTCTTGACCCCAGGTGCTATAATCGATCTAGAACGGAAGTTCTATCGACGCTCGCAGCGCGGCCGGCCGGCCGCGTTCGTCCCTACTGATCACGATCCAGCAAAGGTGACACGCGATGGCGCTACGGATTGCAGTACCGAACTTCCCGTTGGAGCAGGACGAGCCGACTCCGAACTCCGGTCCGGTTTCGGATGCTCGCGAACGCCGGATCAAGCTCGACGCCTACCTCGCCCTTGATCCGGCGATTCGCTTCCTGATCGCCCTGGCCCTGGTCGCGGCGATCAGCCTGCTCTACCTGGTGCAGGCCAGCACGGTGACGGAGTTGAACTATGACGTGCAGCGCCAGGCGGTGGAGTACGACAAGCTGGTGCGCGAGCGCCAGCAACTGCAACTCCAGATCGCGCACGCGCAGGCGTTGCCGCAGATCGAGCAGATCGCGCGCACCAAGCTGAAGATGGTGCCCGTGGGCGACGCGTACCGCTATTTGCAGGTGCCGCCCGCCGCGGGCAACACCAGCGGGGCGACCACCCCGCCCGCCGCAGGGGCGCCACCGGCGGCGGGGGCGCAGCCATAGCGGCCCGGCCCGCGCAACACGATCCGGGCGCAAGCCCCGCGAGAGGGATCCGGGCCGGTCGATCCGGCCCGGATCCCTGAGCCATTCTTGTCGAACGTCATGTGAGGCCCTCGGGGCGCTGAGGTGGAACGATGCCGCAATCGCAAACTCTGATCCGCGGATGGCGCATCTGGGCCGTACTGGTCTTCTTCGTGCTGGGCGCGGGCTATATTGCGGTGCATCTGTTCAAGCTGCAGGTGCTCCAGCAACCCGTCTTTGCCAAGAGCGCGGCGGCCCGCATCACCTGGACCGACACCATCCTGCCCAACCGGGGCGTGATTCGCGATTCCCGCGGCTTCTTGCTGGCCGGCAACGCCGTGGCCTCAGATCTCTACCTGAGCACCAGCAACCGCACCGACGCCGATCTGCACACCATCGCCGATCTGCTCGGTCCTATCCTCTCCCAGGCGCCCGAAGACCTCTATCAGCAGATCAAGGGCCAGACCGCGACGACCCAACTGCTCTACCGGCGGCTGGACAGCGAGGCCGCCGCCCGCGTGTTGCAGTTGCGCAACACCTGGCCGGTGGTGCGTAGCGCCATCTGGCTCGAAGACCAGCCGCGGCGCGACTATCCCAACGGCAACTTCGCCGCCCATATCCTCGGCTTCGCGGACTATGACAACCACGGCCAGTACGGTGTGGAGCAGTTCTACGACGACCGGCTGGCCGGCGTGCCCGGCTCACTCACGGCGGAGCGCGACTCGCAGGGCTATCCGTTGCCGCTGGGCGACGCCAGCCAGAAGCAGGCCGTGGATGGCGCCGACCTGGACCTGACCATCGACAGCGCGGTGCAGTACATGGCCCAGCGCGAACTCGACAACACGCTCAAGCAGACCGGCGCCGCCAGCGGCCAGATCTTGATCATGGACCCGCACACCGGGGCCATCGTCGCCCTGGCGACCTCGCCGCGCTTCGACCCGAACCACTTTACCGATGTCGCGCAGGACCAGTACGACATCTTCAAGAACCCGGCGGTGGTCGATGTCTACGAACCCGGCTCGACGTTCAAGGTGCTGACCTACGCCTCAGCCCTCGACGCCGGGGTGATCACGCCGGACACGACGTACAACTCCACCGGCGTATTCATGGCCTACGGTGTGCCGATCTACAACAGCATCAAGGCCGGCTACGGGCTGGAAACGATGCGCGAAGGGCTGGCCCGGTCCGACAACAACGCCGCGGACTTCGCCGCAGACCAACTGGGCGAGAAGAAATTCTATGAGTATATCAAGAATTTCGGCATCGGCCAGGAGACCGGAGTGGATATGGCGGGCGAGGTGGCCGGGTTGCTGCCCTACCCCGGCGACGACGGCTATTCGCCGGTCAACCTCTATACCAACGCCTTCGGGCAGGGCCTGGCCGTTACGCCGCTGCAACTGGTCACGGCGATCTCGGCGGTCGCCAACGGCGGGAACCTGATGAAGCCCTATGTCGTGTCGCGGGTCTCGCGCAACGGCCAGGTGCTGCAAGAGAACAAGCCGGCAGTGGTGCGCCGGGTGATCAGCCCGGAGTCGGCGCGGACGATAACCGATATGCTGGCCTGGGCGGTGGACACCACGCCCGCCGGCCAACTGGCGAAGGTGCCGGGCTATTCCACGGCAGCCAAGACCGGCACGGCGCAGATCCCCGGCCCCAACGGGGCCTACGACCCGAACGGGACGATTGCCTCGGTGATCGGGTTTGCGCCGGCCCACGACCCGAAGTTTGTGGTGCTGATCCGGCTGGACCGGCCCACGTCGAGCCAATGGGGCGGTGAGACGGCGTCCCCGGCCTTTGGCCGGCTGGCGGCGCAGTTGTTCCAGTATTGGAAGATCCCGCCCGACCAGAAGCAGTAGGCCGGGCGCCAGGCCGGTTGCAAACCGGCCCCTACACCCGGACAGCAGGCCGGTTGCAAACCGGCCCCTACAACTAGAAGCGTAGTGACGGACGGTGCGCCCGTCGATAAGGATTTATGTACACACTGAACGACATTTTAAGCGGCACAGGAGGCACGCTGGACCCGCAGTATCCGGGACCGGCGGGCCTCGTGTTGCGCGAAGTGGTAATCGATTCGCGCACGGCGGGGCCGGGCACGCTGTTTGTGGCCCTGCCCGGCCAGGTCTACGACGGGCACGAATTCGTGGTCGACGCCGTGGGCCACGGGGCGCAGGCCGCATTGGTGCGCGCTGATTGGCAGCCGCCCGGCCCGCTGGGCGAGGGCGTGGCCGTGATCCACGTGCCCGACACGCTGCGCGGCTTGCAGGCGCTTGCCACCTGGTGGCGTAGCCGGTTCCCCGCGCTCAAGGCTATCGGCATTACCGGCAGCATCGGCAAGACGAGCACCAAGGAGTATACCGCCGCCGTGCTCGCGACCTGTATGCAGGTCTTCCGCAGCGAGGGCAACTACAACAGCGAGACCGGGCTGCCGCTGAGCGTGCTGCGCTTGCAGCCGGAACACGAGGTGGCCGTCTTCGAGATGGGCGGCGGCAGCCGCATGGGCGAGTTAACCGACCTGGCGGCGATTGCCCAGCCGCAGGTCGGCGTGATCACCAACGTGAGCCACTCGCACCTGGCGAGCATGGGCACGCTGGAGAACCTGGCCTACCACAAGGGCGAGTTGGTACGCGCGCTGCCGCCCGCGCCGGTGGGCGTGGCCGTGCTCAACTACGACGACGAGCGCGTGCGCGCCATGGCCGCCACCACACCGGCGCGGGTCATCACCTATGGCCTGGACCCGGCAGCGGATCTGTGGGCCAACGAGATCGAGAGCCAGGGCCTGGGCGGCGTGCAGTTCACGCTGCACCGCGCCGAGGAATCGATGCGCCTGCGCCTGCCGCTGTTGGGCGTCCACAGCGTGCATACCGCGCTGCGGGCCGCCGCGGCCTGCGAGGCGGTGGGCATGAACTGGAAGGATATCGTGGTCGGCCTGCAAACGGGCGAGGCGCAGCAGTTGCGCCTGCTGGTGGCCGCGGGCATCAACGGCACGACGATCATCGACGACAGCTATAACGCCAACCCGGCCTCGACGCTGGCCGCGCTCAACCTGCTGATGGAGATGCCGCATCCGCGGCTGGCCGTGCTCGGCGATATGCTGGAGCTGGGTGACTATACCGAAGAGGGGCACATCAAGGTGGCGCGCCGGGCCATCGAGATCGTCGACCGGCTGGTCGTGGTCGGGCAACTGGGGCGCCTGATCGGCGAGGAGGCGCTGCGCTGCGGCATGGCGCCGGAGCGGATCTTCTTCGCGCCGGGCAATGCCCAGGCCATCGATTACCTGCGCCGCGTGCTGGCGCCCGGCACCTATGTGCTGGTCAAAGGCTCGCACGGCATGCACATGGAAGAGATCGTCGAGGGGTTGCGAGCACCGGCATGATGCAGCACCTGTTCGACTTTCTGCTGAGCATCGGGGCCCCCACCGGGACGCCGCTGCTCGATATGCCGGTCGCCCAGATCACCCCGCTCGCGGGCTTCGTGATGATCCGGGCCCTGGCGCTGGGGGGCCTGGCCTTCTTGATCGGCCTGGTGCTGGGCCGCCCGATCATCAACCAGTTGCGGGCGCGGCGCATCGGCAAGCAGATCCGCATCGAGGGGCCGCAATCGCACCTGGTGAAGATGGGCACGCCGACGATGGGCGGGATTATCTTCCTGGTGACAGTCGTCATCTGTATCGTGTTGTTTATGGACCTGCCGCATTTCAAGTCGCTGCTGCTGCCGCTGGGCATCATCGTCTCGTGCGGGCTGCTGGGCGCGGTGGACGACCGGCTGAGCATCGTCGGCGGCAAGAAGCGCGAGGGCATGACGGCGCGCTTCAAGATGCTCTGGCTGATCTTGATCGCGGCGGCGGCGGCCTGGGTGCTGCATTACCCGCTGGGGCTGACCAGTATTTACATCCCGTTTTCGGGGTTGCGCCGCATCGACATCGGCATGTGGTATATCCCGGTGGCGATCATCGGTATCGTGGGCATGGCGAACGCGGTCAACCTGAGCGACGGGCTGGACACGCAGGCGGCGGGCATGGCGGCCATGTCGTTCGTGGCTTACGGCATCATCGCCTACTTGCAGCGGCAGGAGCCGGTGGTCTACCTGTGCTTTGCCACCGTGGGGGCGCTGCTGGCGTTCCTGTGGTACAACGCTCACCCGGCGCAGGTGTTTATGGGCGACACGGGGTCGCTGGCGTTGGGGGCGCTGCTGGCCGTCTGTGCCTTCATGACCGGGCAGTGGCTGGTGCTGCCCGTGGTCGGCATCATGTTCGTCGCCATCTCGGCGTCGTCCATGTTGCAGGTGATCTATTTCAAGCTGACCGGGGGCCGGCGCCTGTTCAAGATGGCGCCGCTGCACCACCACTTCGAGTTGCTCGGCTGGTCCGAAACCCAGGTGGCGATGCGCTTCTGGTTGATCAGCATGCTGGGCGGCATGCTCGGCGTGGCCCTGGCGCTGGCGTAGTGCGGAGCGCGACGAGTTGTAGGGGCCGGTTTGGAACCGGCCCGGTGGGGCAAGGTTATTTGTAGGGGCCGGTTTCAAACCGGCCCGGTGGGACGGAGTTGGCCTGCGGCCCGCTGATCTGGATGTAGCGTTAGGTAGCCGGAGGACGCGAT
>CBJNAR010000179.1:0-6691 GCA_966434075.1 uncultured bacterium | reverse complement strand
TGCCGTGGTCGACGTGGCCGATGGTGCCCACGTTGAGGTGCGGCTTGTTGCGCTCAAATCTCTTCTTAGCCATTGGGTCCGTTCTCCTCCTACTTCGGTCAGTTGTCTACTAGACACAGGCTACCAATTGTACCAAATTGTGCCTGATTAGACAAATGAGCGGCCGGCCGATTCGCGGCAGCGCGGGCCGGCCGCCCCAATTACTTCCGCGCCTTGGCGACCAGTTCCTCGGCCAGGTTACGCGGCAGTTCGCCGTAATGGTCGAACTCCATCGAATAGCCGGCGCGCCCCTGCGTCTTGGAACGCAGGTCGGTCGCGTAGCCAAACATGTTGGCGAGCGGCACGTAACCGCGCACCACCTGGGCGCCGCCCAGGCTCTCCATGCTCTCGACATGGCCGCGGCGGCTGTTCAGGTCGCCGATCACATCACCCACCCACTGCTCGGGCGTGGTGATTTCGATCTTCATGATCGGCTCCAGAATAACCGGGCGGCCACGCTCGACGGCATCCTTCAGCGCCAGCGAGCCGGCGATGGAGAAGGCCATTTCCGAGGAGTCCACCTCGTGATAGGAGCCGTCCACCAGGTTGGCTTTGATGTCGACCACGGGATACCCGGCGCGGCCCGCCGAGGCGAGCGAGTCGCGGATACCCTTTTCGATGGCCGGCACATACTCGCGCGGCACAGTACCGCCGACGACCGAGTTGGTGAACTCGAAGCCTTTGCCCGGCTCGTTGGGCTCGAAGTCGATGATGGCATGGCCGTACTGGCCCTTACCACCCGACTGGCGCACATGGCGGCCTTCGGCGTGGACCTTCTGGGTGATCGTCTCGCGGTAGGCCACCTGCGGGCGGCCCACGTTGGCTTCCACCCGGAACTCGCGGCGCATACGGTCGGTGAGCACGTCCAGGTGCAACTCGCCCATGCCCCGGATGATGGTCTGGCCGGTCTCGGGGTCGGTGTTCACGCGGAACGTCGGGTCCTCCTCGGCCAGGCGCTGGAGGGCAATCGCCATCTTGTCCTGGTCGGCCTTGGTCTTCGGCTCGATAGCCTGCATAATGACCGGCTCAGGGAAGGTGATCTGCTCCAGGATAATCGGGTGGCTCGCGTCGCAGATGGTATCGCCGGTGAAGGTGTTCTTCAGCCCGACGATGGCGGCGATGTCGCCCGCGTAGACCGCCGGGATCTCCTCACGGTGGTTGGCGTGCATCTGCATCAGGCGGGCGACACGCTCCTTCTGACCCTTGCTGGAGTTCAGCGTGTACGACCCGGCTTCGAGCTTACCGGAGTAGACCCGGAAGTAGGCCAGCCGGCCCACGAACGGGTCGGCCACGATCTTGAAGACGAGGGCGCTGAAGGGCGCGTTCTCGTCGGTGGGCCGGGTCTCCTCGATCTCGGTGCCCGGCACGACGCCCGTCACCGGGGGCAGGTCGAGCGGCGAGGGCAGATAGGCCACAACCGCATCAAGCATCGGCTGCACGCCCTTGTTCTTCAGGGACGAGCCGCAGAGCACCGGCACCAGCTTGTTCGCCAGGGTCGCGCGGCGCAGCGCCGCGATCAGTTCGTCGGCGGTGATCGCTTCGCCTTCCAGGTAGCGGAGGGTCAGGTCGTCGTCGATCTCGACAATGGCCTCGATCATCTTCTCGCGCTGGGCAGCGACTTCCTCGGCCATGTCGGCGGGGATGTCGGTCTCGCTGTGCGTGGTGCCCAGGTCGTCGGTGTAGATGATGGCCTTATTGGCGATCAGGTCGATGATACCCTGGAAGTTGGCCTCGGAACCAATCGGCAACTGGATGCAGACCGGGGTCGCATTGAGGCGCTCACGGATCATATCGACCGTGCGCCAGAAATTCGCGCCGGTGCGGTCCATCTTGTTGATGAAGCAGATGCGCGGCACCCCGTACTTATCGGCCTGGCGCCACACCGTCTCCGATTGCGGCTCCACGCCGGCCACCGAGTCGAACACGACGACGCCGCCGTCGAGGACGCGCAGCGAGCGCTCCACCTCGACGGTGAAGTCCACGTGGCCGGGGCTGTCGATGATATTGATGCGGCAATCCTTCCACTGGGCGGTGGTGGCGGAGGCGGTAATGGTGATCCCGCGCTCGCGCTCCTGCTCCATCCAGTCCATGGTCGCCGCGCCTTCGTGGACCTCGCCGATCTTATAAATCCGCCCGGTGTAATAGAGCACGCGCTCGGTGGTCGTGGTCTTACCGGCGTCGATATGGGCGATGATCCCGATATTACGGATCTTTTCTAATGGAAAAGCTCTTGGCACGTTTTTAACTCCCAGTCAGGGTCGAGCAACTAGCCCCTTACCACTTATAATGGGCAAAGGCACGGTTGGCTTCAGCCATTTTATGCGTATCTTCCCGGCGCTTAATCGTCGCCCCAACGTTGTTGCTGGCGTCGATCAGTTCGGCCGCCAGCTTATCCGCCATGCTCTTGCCGTTGCGGGCGCGGGCGGCACGCAGGATCCAGCGGATCGCCAGGGCCACGCGCCGGTCGCCCTTGATTTCGACCGGCACCTGGTAGTTGGCGCCGCCGACGCGCCGGGGCTTCACTTCGAGCACCGGGGTCGCGTTGCGCATGGCGACTTCGAACACTTCGATGGCCGGGCGATGGGTGTTGCGCTCGATAATGTCCAGCGCATCATACATGATGTGCTCGGCCACCCCCTTCTTGCCACCAATCATGATCTTGTTGATGAAGCGCGCCACCACCGGGTGGTTGAATTTGGCGTCGAGTCCCGGATCGCGCTTTTCGTAGTGTGCCCGACGAGGCATGGTCTTGGATCTCCTTATGCTGTAAAACACACAGAAAGATGGAAACGAGGTCGCCCCCGTGACTACCGAGGCGTCCTCCCCATTTCCATCTCTGCTAAGTCGACCATCCGTAACCACAGGACCGCGGCCCTGCGTTATACTTAGCTGGATTAGGTTGTGGTTAATATTAGCGCTATCTTTGTATTTGCTACGGCTCCGGCTAAAAGGGCGCGCCGGAGCCGGCCTTCACATCCCACTGGGCGACCGCAGGTGCCACCCGTGTCTCAAGAAGCGGGCGCTCCGCAGAGCGCGCCGGCTTCACCTGCGGGCAAACTCGGCAGGCGAGTTCGCCACTGAAACAAACTGGCCCGAGGCCAGACTACCGCTTGCCGCCCTTGGCCCCCGGCTTGATATTCGCCGCGGACTTCTGCCCGTACTTCGAGCGGCCCTTTTTCCGGTCCTTCACGCCCTGGGTGTCCAACACGCCGCGGATGATGTGGTAGCGCACACCGGGCAGGTCCTTCACGCGACCGCCGCGGATCAGCACCACCGAGTGCTCCTGCAGGTTGTGGCCCTCGCCGGGAATGTAGGCGGTGACTTCCATCGAGTTGCTCAGGCGCACGCGGGCGACCTTGCGCAGCGCGGAGTTCGGCTTCTTGGGCGTCTGGGTGCGCACGTTGGTGCAGACCCCGCGCATCTGCGGGGACCCCTGGACACGCTGCGTCGTCTGGCTAAACGCATTGAAGCGGAAACGCAGCGCGGGCGCCTTGCTCTTCTTCGTCGCGCTCTGCCGGCCCTTACGCACAAGCTGGTTGATTGTCGGCATTGTTCCTCCTAGAGTCTCTAAATGAGCACAGTTTAAGATTATAACACACGCCCAGGCATGTGTCAAGCGAAGATTCGCGGTTCGCGGTCAGCCACCGGCCATCCGCCCAGCAACGCCGGCACACGGCACGATGGCTGCATATAAATGTCGGAACCTGTGGGTTGCCTGATCAACCGCCGGGAGGGGGCGCGACAGCCCAGCATATATTATACCTGACAGCAGAAGAGGCGTCAAGCTTGCGCCAGCGCCGCAACGTTGGAAGCAGCCTCTTCAGGCGGGTACGGCTACATGCCCGGCTTCGGCCACCGGCTGCGGAATCGGGAGTCCTTCCAGTCGCAGTCCCTCCAGGTGAAAGGCCAAGGCCTCCACGAAAGTGCGCTCGACTTCTTCGCGCGTCCGGCCGGTTGCGATACAGCCCGGCACATCGGGCGCATAGGCGGCCCAGTTATGGTCAGCCGGCTCAAAGACGACAAGATACGTCTTCATGGCTTCCCCCTGGTAGCCCGTCTCAGTAAGAGACCGCTGGGTCGGTTTGAAACCGACCCCTACACGATCGCCTCTTTGCTACGGACCCCTGACAAGGATCAAGATATGTAGGAGCCGGTTTGAAACCGGCCCGACCTATTTGGTGTAGGGGCCGGTTTGAAACCGGCCCGTGCCGGACAACCGGCTATACATTGGCGAAAAGAGCCGCCGGCAGAACACCGGCGGCTCTCTTGCTTAGCAGGCCATTCGCGATTAGTCGGCGGGCTCGTCGAGGTTGTCCTGATCGATCAGGATGGCCTCGGCTTCCGTCGGGTCGTCGCTGTCGCTGTCGCCGCCGACGAGGACCGACTGGCCGAGGAGTTCGCTGAGCGCGAACTCCGGATCGGCCCCGGCGGTTTCCAGGGAAACCACGCTGTCCTCGTCCTCGCCGCCCGACCCGGTGGCGTCGGCGGGGATCTCCTCGTCGCCGCCCTGGCTGATGCGCAGGTAGTCGTCGATGTTGGTCCCCTCGTCCACCATGGTCAGGTCGCCGAGCTGCGGGCGGCGGGTGGCCCCGCTGCCGGCGGGGATCAGCTTGCCGATGATAACGTTCTCCTTCAGGCCGCGCAGCCGGTCGATCTGGCCGTTGATGGCCGCCTCGGTCAGCACGCGCGTGGTCTCCTGGAAGGAGGCCGCCGACAGGAAGCTGTCGGTGCTCAGGCTGGCCTTGGTGATGCCGAGCAGGACGGGCGTGGCCGTCGCCGGCTCGCCGCCTTCGGCCAGCACGCGGGCGTTGGTCTCCTCGAACTTGAAGCGATCGATCAACTCGCCCGGCAGCAGGTCGGTATCGCCCGGCAGGTCGATGCGCACTTTCATGAGCATCTGCCGCACGATGGCCTCGATGTGCTTGTCATGGACATTCACACCCTGCAGGCGGTACACTGTCTGCACCTGGTCCACCAGGTAGCGCTGCACGGCCTCGCGGCCCATGATCGCCAGGATTTCCTGCGGGTTCTGCGAGCCTTCGGTCAGCGGCGTGCCGGCGGTGACATAGTCGCCGTCTTCCACCGTGAGCCGGGACCCGGCCAGCACCTGGTATTCGCGCTCGTCGCGCTCCTCGCTGCGCAGGATAAGCTGGTTGTTCTCCTCGTCGATCAGCACCTTGCCCGCCGTGTGGGCGACGGTGACGTTGTCCTCCTCGCCCGCCAGGGTCGAGCGGAACAGCGGGGTGTTCTCCGCCACGTCCTGCTCGGGGCGAACGAGCAGTTCATAGTGCCCGCCCTCCGGCAACTGGTACGGATCGTTGAAGATCTCGCTCGACACGATCTTGATGCGGCGGATCTCGTCCTCTCGCGTCAGCTCGATCTTGCCGTCGATTTCCGCCAGGATGGCCTGGCCCTTGGGCACGCGCGCCTCGAAGAGCTCCTCGACGCGCGGGAGACCCTGGGTGATGTCTTCGGACGAAGCCACACCACCGGTGTGGAACGTGCGCAACGTAAGCTGCGTACCTGGCTCGCCGATGGACTGGGCGGCGATGATGCCGACCGCCTCGCCGATGGCGATGATCTCGCCGGTCGCCAGCGAGCGACCGTAGCAAAGCTGGCAGATGCCGTGCTGGGCATCGCACGTCAGCGGCGTGCGCATCGGCAGGGACTTGATGCCCGCCTCCTCGATCCGCTGCATAATCACATCGGTGACTTCCTCGTTGGCATCGACGATGATTTCACCCGTCTTGGGATCGACCACCGGCTGCGCCGTGAAGCGGCCCACCACGCGAGCGGCGTAGCTCTCGGCCACATCGGTGTTTGGCGGTTCGACGATGGTCGACACTGCGGTGGTGCCGCAGTCCTCCATCGTGATCAGGACGTCCTGCGCCACATCGACCAGGCGGCGGGTGAGATACCCGGCGTCCGCCGTGCGCAGCGCGGTATCGGCCAGACCCTTGCGCCCACCGTGGGTGGACACGAAGTACTCCAGCACCGTCAGCCCTTCGCGGAAGTTCGAGCGAATGGGCAGCTCGATGATGCGCCCGGACGGGTCGGCCATGAGGCCGCGCATGGCGGCCAACTGGCGGATCTGCTTGTAACGCGCCTTCGTCGCGCCCGAGCTAGCCAGCGTGTTCACCAGGCCGTACGGGTCCAGGATCTTCTTGAGTTCGTCGGTCATCTCATCGGTGGTCCGGTTCCAGACCTCGATGACCTGCTGGTAGCGCTCGTTGTCGGTGAGCAGACCGCGGCGATACTCGCGCTCGATCTGATCGACTTCGGCATCGGCGTCGGCCAGCATCTGGTCCTTGGCCGCCGGGATCTCCACATCGGCCACGGCCACGGACATGCCGGACTTGGTGGCGTAGGTGAAGCCCAGGCGCTTCATGTTGTCGGCGATTTCCGCCGTGCGGGCAGCGCCCAACTTGCGGTGGCACTCGCCGATCACACCGCGCAGCGCGCCCTTATCGAGCGCGACATTGCGGTAGGCGATCTGCTGCTCCGGGCCAACCTGATCGTTGTAGCGCCCGATCACCTCGTTGAAGATGATGCGGCCGGGCGTCGTCTCGACCAACTGCGGCTTGCTGCCATCGAGCGACATGCGCACCATGACCGGCGCCTGCAGATCGACCACGCCGCTGTGATAGGCCAG
>CBJNAR010000178.1:0-6714 GCA_966434075.1 uncultured bacterium | reverse complement strand
GACTACCTGGCGATCTCGCGCGGCAGCCGCGACTGGGAGGCCCGCCTGGCGAAGTACGGCGTGGATACACTCATCCTTAACGCCGGCTTCGACAAGGACCTCATCCCCCTGGTCCAGGCCTCGCCCGCCTGGCAACAGGTCTACCCCGCCGATCCCGCCGCCGCCCCCCCCGCTCTCGTCTTCTACCCCCGCTGAGGCCGGCGGGCTAGCTGCGTCGCCTTTGGGACTGTGCGGCGCTGCGCATCTGCACGCCTCTGCATTAGCTGTAATTGGGAGTTGATATGAAACTGTATTTTGTCCGTCATGCCGAGAACCAGGCTAATATCGATCGCATTCTCTCTTACAAAATCGTGGATCTGTCGCTCACCCCGTTAGGTATTCAGCAGGCTAATTCCGTTGCGGTCTGGCTGTCCGACAAACGTATCGCGAAGATTTATAGCAGTCCGATGAAACGGACCATGGAAACGGCGGAGATCATCGCGCAACGTCTCAGCCTGCCGGAGATCATAGCACTTGAAGAGCTACGCGAAATCAATGTCGGGGTGCTGGATGGCAAACGCGACGGGGCCGCGTGGGAAGCTCACGACTCGATTATCAGGCGCTGGGCGAGCGGGGAAGCGGATCTGATGTTTGATGGCGGGGAGAGTCTGGTTGGCTTGCGCGAGCGGACGAAGCGCGCGGTAGATCTAGTGCTAGCCGAGAACGCCCATCTCAACGATGAGGACGGGATTGCCCTGGTGTGCCATAGTGGCATCCTGAACTACGGCTTATCCTGGCTGTGTAATCACCCTGCCGGTTCGCAATTCCGGCCCGCCCTCGCCCCGACCGCGATCATTATGGTGGAAGTGACGCACGACCAGTTGCATTGCGTCGAGTGGGGTTTGGATAGCCATTTAGCCCAACTCCGCCAATAGCCACGGCAGATCGGCACGGGTTCGGTGTGGTCATCGCAGATCAGATCTGAATGGTTAGGCAATAACTGACCTGACATCCGGATTAAACCCATTGTGATCGGACCAGCACGCACAGAGACCAGGGGATAGGAGACTCGGGCGGCTGCGTGCTGACCGGCGCCACATGAGCCGGCCCCGCCCTGGCTATCTCTGCAGGTGACAATGGGCGGAGGCCGGAAACCGTGTCACATCGCCTACCGGCCCGGCGGGGGCGCGCCGGGCATGGGGGCCGCCCCAAG
This sequence comes from uncultured bacterium, assembly GCA_966434075.1. Classification (GTDB taxonomy): domain Bacteria; phylum Chloroflexota; class Chloroflexia; order QHBQ01; family JAICKM01; genus JAICKM01. The sequence goes on along the minus strand of CBJNAR010000178.1, from coordinate 5,522 downwards.
CTGCTGCAACATGCCGAGCATATCGGGATAGGCCCAGCGCGCCGCGAGTTTGCCGTCCACCACCTGGAAGACGTGCGCCGCGCGGAAGCGGATGGCTTTGCCGGTGGGCGGGATGCCCAGGAAGGGGCCGGTGTGTGTGCCGCTGCCCCAGCCCTGCACCAGCACCCGGTCGCCTTCGGCCAGCAGCTCCCCAATCTCGAAGCGATAGCCGTCGAAGTTGTCCTTGAATATCTGGACCAGCGCAATGGCTCCGGCGATGCCCTGCGGCAACCCTGGCGGCCCGTAATGCTCCCGGAAATCCCCGGTGACGTATTGGGGCACCGCGGCGATATCGCCCTTATTCGTTACCTCCTCGATGTATGCGCGCACAACGGCTTTGTTCTCCTCGGTGGACACAGCACAACCCTCCCTATCGAGCGTAGCAAGCAACGTATGGCCGGACCGCGCAGGGACACGTCGCCCGCGCGCCGCAACTACCGGCGCGGCTACCCAGACTCTAGCGCGCCGGGTTGCTTATATGCCAGCCCAAACGATGCTCGTTTTTTGCTCAATCGAATACTGCCGTAGGCGGAGGCCACGCGATCAGGCCAGTTCGTCCATCAGGGGGCGCTGGTAGAACGCCGTGCGCCGCCCGCTGACCATCTGGATCAGTTCCCGCTCGTTCATGTCGTAGTGGCGCAGCACCTGCAAGAGCACTTCCACCCCCGCCTCGAACTCCGGTTGCACCACCTCGCTGGCGCCCACGCGGCGCAACTGATCGACCTGCCGGGCGTTGCCCACCCGCGCGATGATGTCGAGATCCGGGTAGTCCAGGCGCGTGTGGTGGACGGCCAGTTCGGCGGCCCGCGCATCGGGCATGAGCACGGCCATGACTCGCGCGGTGTCCAGGTGGGCGTGCTCCAGCACGGCAGGGTTCGCGGCGTCGCCGTAGATCACCGGCACCTGGCGCCGCCGCAATTCATCCACGATCAGCGGGTTGTATTCGATGACCAGGTAGCGCAAGCCGCGCTGCTCTAAGGCCTCCGCCAGTTCGCGGCCTACCCGGCCAAACCCGCAGATGACGACGTGCTGCGCCAGGTCCTCCGTCTCCGTCGCCCCTTCCACCGGCGCAGTAAACCGGCGCCCCAGGCCGGGCAGGCGCTCCAACCGGCGCAATAAGCCGGGCGCCAACCCGAGCAGCGCGGGCGTCAGCACAATCGTCACCAGCGAGACGGCCAGGATGAGGTCGAAGATGATCGGCGGGATGGCGTCGCGGTCCACGCCGATGCGGGCCAGCACGAAGGAGAACTCGCCCACCTGGGCCAGCGCCAGCCCGCTGAGCAACGCGACCCGCCCCGGCAACTTCAGCGCGAGCACGATCGCGGTGACAATCACCGTCTTGCCCACCAGGACCACGGCGGCCACCAGGGCCACCCATCCAAGCTGGTCCAGCAGCGTCACCGGGTTAATCAGCATGCCGACCGAGACGAAGAACAGCGACGCGAACAGGTCCCGCAACGGCAAGACCTCGGCGATCACCTGGGTGCGGAACTCCGATTCGGAGACCACCAGGCCGGCCAGGAAGGCGCCGAAGGCAATCGACAGCCCGGCGGCCTGCGTCACCAGCGCCGTGCCCAGCGCCAGCGCGACGACGCCCAGCAAGAACAACTCGCGCGTGCGGGCGACGGCGATCTGGCGCAGCAGCGCGGGCACCAGGCGCGTGCCGAGCACGTAGGCACCGGCCAGGATGCCCGCGGCCTTGAGCGCCGCCAGTCCCAGGTCTTGCGCCAGTGTCGCGCTGCCGCTCGCCACCGCAGGCAAGATCACCACCATCGGCACCACGGCCAGGTCCTGGGCGATCAGGATGCCCAGCGCCACCCGCCCATGCAGCGCCTGCAACTCCCCGCGCGCCATGAGCAGCTTGAGCGCGACGACCGTGCTCGACAGCGCCAGCAGCGCGCCCAGGAAGATCCCCTGCACGACCGTCAGCCCCAGGATGGGCGCCAGCAGCGGGCCCAGGCCCATAGTAATCAGGATCTGCAACACGCCGCCGACGGAAGCCACCCGGCCCATGCGCCGCAGTTCGCCCAGCGAGAACTCAGCACCCAGCGCGAACATGAGGAAGGCCACCCCGATCTCGGCCAGCACACTCACCGAATGTTGATCGGCAACGGGACCGGGTGTGAAGGGGCCGATGATCATCCCCGCGATCAGATAGCCGAGAATGACGGGCTGGCCCAGGCGTTGGGCCGCAGCCCCGCCGGCAAAGGCTGCCGCCACGGCCAGTACCAGGTCTAGAACAAGTTTCAGATCTTCCATAGCGATTACTCCAGCCATCAAGCGTGTGGGCCATAAACCTGCGGCACTGCGGTGATGGGGGGCGGCCGAACCGGTGAGGCGGCGCCCTGGGTTCGCGATAAATTGGAGGCTACCGGACAGCCGGCGCGCGTGGGGCCCCCGCGGCAGGTCCGATCGGTTGGATGGATGGCAAAATAGCAGGTGATGCGTGGCCGGCGGATGGGTCATGCCGGATGGTACGGATTCGCGCTGAGGCCGTGTGCCGCGCGGCGGGGCCGGCGGGAGTAGGGCGCCCGCCGAAAGCGACGCGGATCAGATTAATGGCACGGAGGCGGATAAGCAGCGCCGGCAGGCGGGCCGGGTCGTGGACCGGTGGTACCGCTACGCCCTGATAGGGGCCGGGATGGGCGGACCGGGATGGCAGGGGTGATCGGCGGGGTCGCGCGGGGGGTCCATCCATGGGCATGGTTCCTCCTGGGCCGGTCGTCTCTGAATTAGCAATACGCGATAGCAGTGCCTTCCATTGACAACGGGAAATGCCGGGGGCCGGTGCTTGCCGGCTAAACTCGAACCTAATTCTATACTATCGGCCCGTGGCGGGCAAGGCGGCGTTACTCTTCGGCGACGGGCGCGGGGGCCGGGGCGAGCCAGCGCGCGGCCTCGTCCGGCATGTTGTGTGCCGGGCCCCGCCGCACCGTGCAGACGGGCAACGAGGTGAGGAAGGTGTGCCCGTAGCCCTTGCTGATCACCCGGCGGTCGAGCACGGCCACCACGCCGCGGTCCTCCCGGCTGCGGATCAGTCGGCCGAAGCCCTGCTTGAACTTCAGGATCGCCTGCGGCACCGAGTACTGGGCAAAGGCGTCGTCGAACTGCTCGCTGCGCGCGGCAAAGACCGGGTCGCTGGGCACGCGGAAGGGCAACTTAGCGATGATCAGCACGCTCAGCGCGTCGCCCACCACGTCGATGCCCTCCCAGAAGGATGAGGTACCCATCAGCACGCTGTGCGGGGTGTTGCGGAAGCGTTCGAGCAACTGGCGGCGCGAACCGTCCAGGTTATGGCCCAGCAGCAACAGCCCCGATTCTTCCAGCGGGCGCTGCAAGGCGCGGTACGTCGTGCGCAGGGCGCTGTGCGAGGTGAACAGCACCAGCGCCCGGCCCCGCGTCGCCTTGCACAGGTCGAGGACGGTCTGCTCCAACTGCCGCTGGTAGCCCGGCTGATTCGGTTCGGGCAGGTCTTCGGGGATGTAGAGCAGCGTGGAGTTGACATAATCGAACGGTGAGCCGACGTGCAACTCGCCGGTGGTATGCAGGCCCAGCCGTTCGCGCACGTAGCCGAAGTCGCCGTCCGTGGAGAGCGTAGCCGAGGTCAGTACGACGGTGCGCTTGGTCTGGAACAGGTAGCGGTCGAGCAATTCGCCGACATGCAGCGGCGCGCAATGCAGGGTAGTGGTCTCGTCGCGGGCGTTGGACGACAGCCAGTAGATAGCGCCCGCGCTGGGGTTGGCGATGGCCGCTTTCATGCGCGTGTGCAGCGTTTCCACCTGGCGCCACAGGTTGGACAGCTCCAGCAGCAGATTCGCCAGGTCGCCGCTCTGCGCCGCGTCCAGGTCTTCGATGACGGTGATCAGCCGGTTCAGGTCGTCCAGCAGGCCCGCCAGCACCAGGTTCAGGTTGTCCCAGGTCAGTTCGACCTCGCCCCAGAGCGGCCCCTTGCGCACGTCGGGCGTGAGGCGCAGGCGCTTGTCGTATTCATTGCGCTCCTCGCTGTGCGCCTCCAGCAGCCGGTGCATGCAGGTGAACACCTCGTGGGCCATGGGCCGCGCCCGTTCGCACGCCGCGTGCAACTGCTCCAGGATCTGGTCCAGGGCCTGCAACTCGCGCGAGCTGACATGGACGCGCTCAAGCGGCGGCAGCGTCCCGCGCAGCGACGCAGCCGGGCGCGTCGCCGGGGCGGCGTCGAACTGACGGCGCAGGTCGGCCAGGAAGCCCTCGTAATGATCGCCGTGGCGGTGGCTCAACTCGGTGGTCAGCTCCAGCACCGCGTGCTGCGTCACCTGGTAGCCGAGCTGGTCGGTGGCCTCGTCCTCCAGGTGGTGGGCTTCGTCGATGACCAGGTGCTTGTACGGCGGCAGCACGCGGTTGCCGGTGGCGATGTCGGCCAGCAGCAGCGCGTGGTTGACGACGAGCACGTGGGCCGCCTCGGCGTTCACCCTGGCGCGGTGAAAGAAGCAGAGGCCCTTCTGGTTATAGACGCACTCGTGCAGCGGGCAGCCTTCCTCGCTGACGGCGATCTTGTTCCAGGCCTGCGGCTCCGTGTTCACCAGCAACAACTCGCTGCGGTCCCCGGTGTGGGTCGTCGGCAACCAGATCAGCACTTTGACCAGGGTGCGTAACTCGTCGATATTGGTGGGCGTCTGCTTGCGGAAGCCGGCCCAGCGGCGCAGGCAGAGATAGTTGCTGCGGCCCTTGAGCAGGGCGGCCCGGAATGGCGGCTCCTGGGGCGTGGCGCTGCCGGCGGCCTTGTGGTCGTGCTGCCCCTTGCGGCCCGCCCGCCCGCTCTGCCGGGCCAGGGCCTGGCTCCAGGCATCGTCCGCCGCGGGCCGGCGCGTCTGGGCGTCCCACGCCGCCAGCACCTCGGTCAGCGCGGGCAGATCCTTGTGGAACAACTGGTCTTGCAGGTTGATCGTGTTGGTTGCCACCACCACGCGGGTATTATTCTGCACGGCGAACTTGAGCGCGGGCAGCAGGTAGGCCAGCGATTTGCCGGTGCCGGTCCCGGCTTCCACCAGCAGGTGATCGCCGTTGTTGAACGCCTCGGCCACCGAGCGCAGCATATCGAGTTGCTGGGGCCGGAACTCATAGGCCGGGAAGGTCTGCGCCACCACGCCATCGGCGCCCAGGGCGTCGAGCAGCGCAGGAATGTCGATCGGCTGCGTCGTGTCGTCGTCGGGTTCCAGCGGCGGGGGCGTCTCCGGCGGGTGGATCAGGCCCAGGTCGAACTCGGTCTGCGAAAACCCGGCGGCGGCCAGCTTGCTGCCGATGCTGCCCGCCGCGCTCAGCGGCGTGGAGAAGGTCGAGCGGACGGCCTCGCGCTCCACTTCCTGGAACAAATAGCGCAGCGACCACTCGGTGGTCGCCGTCGCGCGGTTGATCTCGGCCAGCACTTCGACAGGCAGTTCTTGCAGCCGCCCCACCAGCGCATTGAACACGTGCATCGCCAGTTCGGCGTCGGCCACGGCCCGGTG
>CBJNAR010000177.1:0-6739 GCA_966434075.1 uncultured bacterium | reverse complement strand
GAGATAGACGATATTGAACACGACGACAAAACACTGGTAGCACCCGGCCTGTTGCGCGTGATAGGCGACGTAAGGCGAGCGTCGGGAGTAGAGCCAGAGCACGAGGTTAAAGGCCAGCGCGAGCAGGAAGCCGACGCCGAAGAAGCCGAAAATGATGGCGCCGTGGGCCAGTCCGGCCAGCACCGCGTCGGTGGTGCGGCCCACGGCGGCGCGCACCGGGCGCCCGGCTGTTGCGGGCGGCGGCGGGGCCAGCACATACGGGTCCGCGCCGGGCGGCGGCGTGGACAGGCGGCGCACGTCGCGCCACACATCGGGCGGGATGTCCGGCCCCGGTGTCTCCCACTCGTCCGGCGCGCCCGGTTCCCTGGGGGTTGGCATGGTAGGTCTCCCTGTTCGCGTGATGCCGGTCGCCGGCGCGTAAGCATCGCGCCCTGGCCGCCGGCAATTTGGTATACTAGACTGAACAGTATACGCAAGACACGTCCAGGGCATTTCATCCCGGCGGCGGCGCGCCGGCGATTACGCAAAATCGCCGCCACTGAACCGCGGATGCGCGTGGTTTCCGGGCCGCGTGTCACTTGCACCTTTGGAACGAGTATGGTATACTAAACGTCGCGCCCTTTGCCGGCGCCTTAGCGAGCATATTAATTATAGGAGTCCAGGGCATGAACGAATTATTAAGGAGTGTGACGCAGTCGCAGTTGCGCACCGATATTCCGGAGTTCGGGTCGGGCGATACTGTGCGTGTGCATGCTAAGGTCGTCGAAGGCACCAGGGAGCGTATCCAGGTCTTTGAAGGCGTGGTCATGCGCAAGCGGGCGGGCGGCATCGAAGCGAATTTCACGGTCCGCCGCGTCGCGTCGCACGGGATCGGCGTCGAGCGCACGTTTATGATCAACTCGCCGCGTATCGACAAGATCGAGGTCGTCCGCCGGGGCCTGGTGCGCCGGGCGCAGTTGTACTATCTGCGCAAGCGGACCGGCAAGGCGGCGCGCATCAAGGAAAAGCGCTTCGTCTAGCGCACGCTGGTCTAATCTGTTCTGTCCGCGCGCGGCCTGGGGGTCGCGCGCGACGCATTTGCGGAGGATCGGCGCATGCCGCGCACGTGGAAACCGCCCGCCGGGGTCTCGCCCGCGCCCCCCGGCCCGCTGCAACCCGATTGGAATGAGGAAGCCGCGGCCCTGGCCGCCGGGTATCGCGCCGTGGCCGGGTGCGACGAGGTGGGGCGGGGCGCGCTGGCCGGGCCGCTCATGGCCGCGGCGGTGGTCTTCCCCGCCGCGCTGATTGCCGCCGCCGCGACGGGCGCCGCCGATGCGTCCCTGCAAGACTGCCTGGACGAACTGGCCGCCGTGCGCGACTCCAAGCAACTCACGCCCGCCGCCCGCTGCCGGTTGGACGCCTGCATTCGCCGGCACGGGCAGGTGGGCCTGGGGCTGGTGTCGGCGGCGCTCTGCGATCAGATCGGCATGGGCGCGGCGAACCGCCTGGCCCTGACCCGCGCCATCCGCGCCCTGCCGGGGCCGGTGGAGTATGTGCTCGTCGATGCCTGCCGCCTGCCCCGGCTGCCCCTGCCCCACCTGGCCCTCATCAAAGGCGACTCACGGTCGGTCAGCGTCGCCGCGGCGTCCATCGTCGCCAAGGTGGCCCGTGACGCTCTGATGGACGGCTACCACACCTGCTGGCCCGCCTACTGCTTCGACGAAAACAAGGGCTACGGCACCCCCGCCCATCTGCGCACGCTCATCCAGCACGGCCCGACCCCGCAGCACCGCCGCGCCTTCGACCCGCTGCGCAGCCTGCTCGCCGCGCCAGACTCGCCGGCGCCCGTCCCATGACCAGCCGCCGCGCGTTGGGCCGCCAGGGCGAGGCGCTGGCCGCCGCCTACCTCCAGAGCCAGGGCCTGGTCATCCGCGACGCCAACTGGCGCCCCACCGGCACCGACCTGGCCCCGCTGCTGCGCGGGGAACTCGATCTCGTGGCGATGGACGGCGACACACTGGTGTTTATCGAGGTGCGCAGCCGCCGGGGCGCGCCCGGCCTGGCCGAAGAGTCCGTCACCCCGGCCAAGCGCCGCCAACTGCTGGCGCTGGCCCGCGCCTATCTCGCCACGCACGATCTGCACGAGGACGAGGTGCCCTGGCGCGTCGATGTGCTGGCCCTGCACTTTACCGCCGCATCCGCCCCCAGCATCAACTGGCTGCCCGGCGCCGTCACCGCCGAATCCGGCTGGTAAATCCCCCCGCGCGAACCAGACCCGCAAATGATTGACAACCAGGGTGCGGATCGATATAATTTTCGGCACTAGAAAGGAAGAATCAGGCGGTTCCGGTGGCCCCCGATTTTGTGCCTTTTTTGTGCCTTGCTGCCGTCATTCCCCGCCGCGGCCCGCGTTTTACTCCCTGAGCATGCCGGCCAGCAATCCCACGCGTAGTGTAATTATGTCAATCAGTATTAATCGTAGCGCAATTTTAGCAGTATTGTAAGATCATAGATCCGGGTCTGTTCATCGTACGTACAGCAGCCTTGCCTACAATATGGGCACACAGTGGGGCGGATGGGCGCCGATACTGTGCGGTGCCCTCTGGGCGCTAAGCTGACCCGATTTGGCGCGACTCGATGGGGCACGGTGCGCGGCCATGGACGCCAGTCCGCCGCGCTGTTAAGGAGGTGAGATCCCCCCGAATCGCCGTCGCATTCGGGCCATAGCAACACCGTTCAACGACTCATCCTCATCACGGAGGGCGCCAAACGATGACTAACAGTACACGTAAGGCGATAATCGCCGTTCTAGGATTGCTCCTCCTGGCTATTGCGGTACCCATGTCCACCCAGGCCGAGCGCTCGAACAGCCCGCCCAAGCCCCGCAAGGACGCCCCCAAGGCCGTCCCCTTCGAGGTCGGCGATGTGTTCGCCGGCGTGGGCCTGGGCCATATCTACCAATACCGGCCCTTTACCTCGACCATCGGCGCCAACTTCGTCGCCGACCTGGACACCGGCAGCGGCTCGGACGAACAGACCGGCATGTGTTTCGACACCACCGGCAACCTCTACTCCACCAATCACTACGCCAGCACCATGAGCCGGTTCAATAATCTCGGCGTGCTCATCAACCCGATCTGGGCCAGCGGCTTCCAATTCTTCCCCGAGAGCTGCGTGCAAGATGCGAATGGTGATTTCTATGTGGGCGAGGTCTCGCCGCTGGGCCAACCCAACACTCCCAACCGCTTGCGCAAGTTCAACATCGCCGGCCAGCAACTCGCGGCCTTTAACCCGGAGAAAGATAATCGCGGCATTGACTGGATCGATCTCGCCGCCGACAACTGCACCATCTACTATACCTCCGAGAGCGACCGGGTCATGCGCTTTAATGTCTGCACCAATACGCAGGTCAACGGCGTCAATAACCCCTGGGTGTCCAACCTCGACGGTATTACCGGCGTCTGTTACGCCTTGCGCATTCGCCCCAACGGCGAAGTCATGGTCGCCTGCTCGAACAATGTCTACCGGCTCGATGCCAACGCCAACATCCTCCACATCTACCCGAGGCCGCCGGCCGAACCGAGCGACTTCCGCATGTTCGCCATGAACCTGGATCCCAACCCCGACCCCGTCACCGGGGACATGTTCTTCTGGACGGGCATCTATCAGAACGGCCACATCTATAAGATCAACATCAACACCGGTGCCGTCGTCAATCAGTTCACCGCCCAGGGCATCGGGTCGCAACGGTTGATGTCGGGCCTGGCCGTTTATGGCGAGTTGCGCGCGCTGGCGACGCCGACTGCCACGCCGACGCACACGGCGACGAGTATTGCAACCCAGACCGCTACGAGCACCGCGGTGGTCCCGTCCGCGACGCCGAGCGCGACGGTCACCCCCGGTGGCCCCACTGCCACCCCCACGCCCACCATCTGTATCAACGATACCTGCCTGGGGACGGCTACCGTTACCCCCACGCCTAGACCGACGTTCACGCCCACGCAGACGGGCACGGCGACGAACACGCCCACCAGCACCCCTGGCGGCACACACACACCGACGAATACGCCGACGAGCACGGCAGTGACCACGCGCACGCCGACCAACACGCCGACGAGCACCGTCGTCTCCGGTACCCGCACGCCAACCAACACGCCGACCAATACGCGCGTCGCGGAAACCCGCACGCCGACGAATACACCGACCAATACGCGCGTCGTGGAAACCCGCACGCCGACGAATACACCGACCAATACGCGCGTCGCGGAAACCCGCACGCCGACGAATACGCCGACCAATACGCGGGTTAGCACGCGGACCCCAACCCGCACGCCGACCGAGACGCCTGTCGGGACGCATACGCCGACGAGGACCCCGACTGAGACGCCGGTTGCCACGCGCACGTCGACCCGGACGCCGACGAATACGCCGGTGGGCACGCGCACCCCGACGAAGACGCCGACTCGGGTGCCGACCGCGACCCGGACGCCGGTCACGTGCAGCATCTGCAACCTCTACATTCCGGACGTGAACATCGAGTGCAATGCCGACGGCACGGTCCACTGGAGCGCGGTGGTGCGCAACAACGCAAGCTGCACGGCGGTCTCGCCGTGGCGGGTGCAGTTGCAGAGCCAGCGCAACTACGGCTCGTTCCGCACGGTCCAGACCCAGACCGGCAACGGCACGTTCCCGCCGGGTGATACCCTGCTGGAAGGCGACTTCTGCGCCACCTTCGCGCCGGATATCACCTTCATCCGTGTCGCCTTCGCGCTGACCAGCGACGACGAGTTCTGCAACCCCGACCCGTACTCGGGTATGATCCCGCCGTGTAACAACCCTGGCGGGTGCAGCGCCGCGCCGCAAGTGCAAAAGTAACCCGCACGGATCGCGACAAACGCGAGGCGGGGGCCGGCACAATGCCGGCCCCCGCCTTTTTGTGACCCCTGGCCCCATTCCGCCCTGAGAGCAGGCGGTATTGCTTGCGGCCACGGCCTGCTTCTGCTACACTGCTAGCAGCATCCCGCGCGATTCCCCGCATATTTACTTGGCTGTCGATTCGCAGGCGCTTGCCAGGAATCGGCAGGCAGATGCCTGATCGGCGGGATTGGGACGTAGGGACCCGAATTCATGAGGAGGACTAAACCTGTGGTTTCGCGCTCGCGTATCCTGTCCTTGCTTGCCACGCTGGCCGCGCTGGGGATGATCCTGGGGGGCTACGGCGGCCCCGGCCCCGTCACGGCGGCCTTCCATGTGCCCGCGGCGGCGGCGCCCCGGCCCGAGGTGCTGGTGGTCCGGCTCTTCTTCCACGATACCGCCGAGCGCGACCGGCTGGCGACCGCGTGGGGCGCCGACGAGGAGGCGACCGGCGGCGGCTATCTGACCGTCTGGGCCGACCGCGCCACCTACGACGCCATGCTGGCCCAGGGCCTGCGCGTGGAGATCGACCAGGAGACGACCCGCCAGGCCAACACGCCCGACTCCTCTGGCCTGAACAGCCCCACCACCTTCTACGGCGGCTACAAGACGGTGGAGGAGATGGAGACCTTCCTCGATCAAAAGGTGGCCGCGTACCCCACCCTGGCCGCCAAGGTCGACGTGGGCAACTCCTGGTGCAAGGACCATCCCGGCACCTGCACCCGGCCCGCGGCCTTCAACGGCTACGACCTGCTGGCCTTGCACATCACCAACCAGGCCATCCCCGGCCCCAAGCCGGTGTTCTGGTATGATGCCGGCATCCACGCGCGCGAAATCGCGACGCCCGAAGTCGCCATGCGCTTCATCAACTGGCTGCTCGACAACTACAACACCGACCCCGACGCCCACTGGCTGGTGGACTACCACGACATCTGGGTCATGCCCATGCTCAACCCCGACGGCCACCATATCGTCGAGGCGGGCGGCGGGGGCAGCAGCCCCTACTATCAGCGCAAAAACGCGGATAACGACGACGGCTGCACCACCTGGCCGCCCAGCAGCAGCAACCACTTCGGCACCGACCTCAACCGCAACTTCCCCTTCATGTGGGCCTGCTGTGGGGGATCCAGCGGGGCTGCCTGCGGCGAAACCTATCGCGGCCCGTCCGCCGGGTCGGAAGTCGAGGTGCAATATGTGATGAACAAGATCCGCGAGCTCATCCCCGACCAGCGCGGCCCGCTGCTGACCGACGCCGCGCCCATCACCACCACCGGCGTGATCCAGAATATGCACTCGTATGCCGGACTCAACCTGTTCCCCTGGGGTCAGACGACGACGCATACGGCCAACGACGCCGACCTGCGCAACATTGGCGCGCACATGAGCGCGTTCAACGCGGGCGGCAACGGCTACGACTACGGCCAGCCGCCCGAAATCCTCTACGCCGTCGACGGCGACTCGCTGGGCTGGGCCTACGGCGAACTGGGCGCCCCCGCGTATCCTCCCGAACTCAACGGCAACGGCTTCTTCCCGGCCTATTCCACCGTCGATGCCCGCTGGAACGAGAACAAGGGCATGCTCACCTACCTGGCGAAGATCGCGCGCACGCCCTACCTGACCACGCGCGGGCCCGACACCAACGGCCCGGTCATCAGCGGCGGCGGCGCGCCGCAGGGCATCCCCGCCGCCCTGAGCGCGACGATCAACTACGCCTGGATCCAGCTCAACACTGGCGCCACCGGCGGCTTCCCGGCGACGATCAACCAGTACTGCTACGACAACACCGGTATTGCGGTCACGTCGGGCGCGACGCCGGGTGCGCTGCAGAAAGTCTCAGTCGACTGAA
>CBJNAR010000176.1:0-6739 GCA_966434075.1 uncultured bacterium | reverse complement strand
GCCGGCCTCGGCCACGCTACCCGTAAGCGTCACCTGGCCTTGGGCGTCCCCTAGGCCGGGCTGTAAATGGCGGGTGCGCGGATCGTAATGGAGGTCCGCCGTGACCGAGGTTTGCAGATCGTCGTCGGCAATCAGCAGGTTCAGCACCTCGCGGACGCCGGGGACCCGCCGCACCAGCCGCTCCACCATCCCGGCATAGCTGTGTAGCTCCACGTTGCCCTCCAGGATGACGACGCTGTCGCGCACCGCAATGCGTATCGTTCCATCGGGGACCAGGTCAGCCGTTACCGTCGCGGCCGACTCGAGATCCCGTAACAACTGGCGAGTGGACCCATAGGATCGGAGGGCCGCGACCGCCTGCGCCGCGATATCGTCGTCGGTCCTGTCGTCAGGGAGGCACACGCGTTCCGATAGCGCGAAGAGCACCTGATCCGGTGCGTAGCCGTGCGGCCCGGCCCAGGGTTCAGGCGGGGCGGCGGTGTTGCCCGGATCGCCGGCGGCCGGGCGGTTCAATTGTGCGACGGGCACCCTGAGCCGCACCACGCCCCGATCGACCGCACCCACTCCGGTCATAGGCACCAGGACATCGTAGCGCCATCTTCCAAAGCACCTGATCAGCAGGTGCGTTACCTCGCCTGTTAGTGGGGAAAGGACAACTTTGTCGACGATGCCAATCGCCGGGCCACCGTCCGGCCCCAGCACGGTGCCGCCGATGGGAATGCCGCCCCGACTCCCGGCGGGAGCCGCGGGGAGCACAGCCGTCTCTTCGCAAGCATTCATCTCATTTGCTCCTTCGGTTTACTCGAAGGCCCAAGACCGGGATAGGTAGCGATTCTGCTTCGCTGGCGAGGCCGCGACCCGTGTTACTTGCGCGCTCGGCCCTGGGCCGGCCACCGCGCGCACCGCCACCCGGACGCGCCATACGCAAACGTATCACCGATGCGCCCACTGCGGCAGCGCATCGGAACCCGACTGCTGGTCGCGGTGCACCTCTCTATTTGAATTCTACCCCCGCTCTTTGAAGGTTAAGCGAAGAGGGGGTTAAGGTTCTGTTAAGATTGGCCCGGAGCAACGGCTATTCCGGCATGGCCGGGCGGACGCCGGCGCACCGGCTGATCGGGGAGCTTTTGATCCGGCTGCTGCGCAGTCCTATTGAGGGCCGGTGGGCGAGATCGGTCATGCGGCATCCCGCGCGGCCCGGACGCGGAAGCTATAGAGCGGATGCGCACCAATTACGCCCAGCCCAGGAACAGCGCGGACCTGGCCGCGTTGGTGCATATGCGGGTGTCCGCGTTCCACCCGCACGGCCAGGCGGTCGTGTTGATGAGTCCCTGGCCGTTCCCGAAGGTGCTGCGGCGGCAGGAGGCGCGGCGGTGGATGTCGCCCATGATGGATGCCGGGACGGCGCGCCGGCAGGGGGGATCTCTACCTGTCGCCGTTTAGTCGCGAATACGATAGCTTCTTCGAGCAGGCGCCAAGCCGGGACGGCGCCCGGCGGCGGGACCAGGGCGTTGCAGCCGCCGCCGCTGCTTCGTAACCGGATCAGGCACATGGCGCCGCAGCCTGACATCCCCAGATGTTTCCACCACCGCCAGCCTATGAGGCGATAAGCCCACCGGCCATTACTGAAACAGCTCTGGCGGCAGGAGACCTGCGCCCAGAGGCGGGGGCACGCGATGGCCGATGAGTCAGAGACAGCCACGCCTCAAGCGATTGAGAATTCTGGGCTAATGGCCAGTCGCGGCAGTCCCGGTTGCGCCTTGCCAAAACCCTCCGATTCTGGCACTCTCGCTGGCCCCGCTTTTCATAGGCCAGCTGTGAAATTGCACGCTCGGCCCATTCGGAGCTAAATGTCGGACAAAGTTGTAGGTTGGCTTTGTGCCTGTTCACCCTCAGCACCTGTTCCAAAAACCGTTCCAGAATCAACGTCCGCATAACGGACGTTATTGGAGACCATTGCAAACCGGGAGCTAGGCGTGAAGCCGCTCCCAATTGGGCTTTGGCCTGGTCTCGGCTGTCCACTCGGGCCACCCAACTTCCCGCTCCGGTTGGCCCGGGTTGCCTTGTTCGGCCCCCTGACTACTCTCCACAGTCCCGTCCCACCCGCCTGGGCCGGACCTTCGTCAGCGCACCAGCGGCGCTTCGGGCCGGGCCGGGCCCACCGGCAGGACTTCGAGGCCGGCCCACCCGGTGCCGTCCCACGCCAGGCGGATGCCCTCACAATAGGAGCAGCCCGCCGCGAGGCGGGTATGCTCTCCGCGGGACAGGCAGGCGGCGGCCCCCGCTTCGATGACGCCGCCATGGGTGACCAGCAAGGCGCTGGCACCATCGGGCACAGCGGCGACGATCGCGCGCCAGCACGCCGCCTCCTGGTGGGCATAGCGGGCCGCCACCCCGTCCTGGCGAACTGCCCGGCACCAGGCGGCGTACCCGGCGTTCCAGGCCGCTGCGCCTGTCCCGTCGGCGGGCATCGGCGGGAAGGCGGCTAGTTGGCTGTCCACCGCGAAGCCCATGGCGATGGCCGTTTCAAAGGCCCAGGGCCGGCGGGTGGTGACCACGTCGGCGAACGGCCCCATCGTCGTGCCCACGCGCCGGGCCAGGTCCACGCCCGCTTGCGAGAGGTGCTCGCCGGGCTTGGTCCGCATGGTATGGCAGCGCACTTCCAGGTAGCGCATCAAGTGGGGGGTCTCCTTTCACCCGGAATCCGGCGGGATCCCGGCCCAGCGCCGGTCGGCCGGCATAAAGCGGGGCGGCCCGCCCGGCCGCCCTGCTCCCGGCCGGGAGGCATTCGTGATGGTCGCGCACCGCCCGCGCCGGAACGCCGGATCCTTCCGGCGCGGGCGGTGCGCTCCTGGGCTAGCGGCGGACGCGCACGTTGCGCCGCCGCAGCCCCAGACCCAGGGTCAGTAGGAGCAGCCCCAGACCGATGCTGAGCGGTAGCAGGCCCAGCGGGGCGCCGGTCGCCGGCATGCCGGGAGGCGCGGGCGCGGGATGGGCGGCCGCGTAGGCCTGGGCGGCTGCCCGGACCCGTGACCGCTCGGACGGCGCCATGGTCCCGGTCCACGACTGGATCTTGCCGTCCTGCACGACAAACTCGTACTGATGCTGGACGGCACCCACCTGCCACTTGCGGAAGTCATTATTCAGCACCAGGACGGTCCCGCTGACGTGATCGCCGCTCACCTGCCACCGCCCGACGCGCTCCACGTGGGGGTTCTGGCCTTTGCTGAAGGCAAAGAAAGCGGCCGCTTGCTCCTTCCCGGACCAGACCCCCGGTGTCCCAGGAGGCGGGGGGATAATCCGGAGCGTGACATCGTCCGTCACCAGGTTGATTTGGGCGTCCGGCTGCCCGAGCGCCGCCAGGTACGCGTCCACTACGGCTGCCGGGGCGCCGGCCTGCTGCGCGGGTTGCGCGGCGGCCACGGGCACTAGGCCCAGCACCAGGGCCAGTCCTAGCGCCAGCAATGCTGTCCATCTCTTGATAAATCGGCTCATCGTTATCCCCTTTCTTGAATTGTTGGCCGACCTAGCCGGCAGCGAGTCTGCGAGACCCTGCAGGCGGCGGAACTGGTGCGCTGCGCCGTCCACGACGCGCTGCCCCTCTCCGTGCCACTCGACCTGGCCGCTATCATTGCCTGCGTAGCTCTAGTTAACCACAAGCAGGAGGACAAGGTAATATCATTAGTGATATAATCGGCGATACAAAACGGTAATATGGCGCCAGCTCGTAAGGAGTGGGGAGTGGACGCTGATCTCTCGTTCGGGCGTTGGCTGAAGTCGCGCCGCGTGGCGCTGCGCTTAACGCAGGCGGAGCTGGCGGAGCGGATAGGGTACTCGACGGTGACCATCCGCAAGATCGAGTCGGACGAGCTGCGCCCGTCAAGGCAGATCGCGGAGAAGGTCGCCCAACAACTGCAGTTGCCGCCCGAGGACCGGCCGGATTTCATCCGCTTCGCGCGGGGTGAGACCGAGAAGCGGGGCCGGTCTAGCGCATCTTCAGGCCGCGCGCCGCTAGCTGCCGTTCACCGTCCGCTGATCCACCTCCCCGTGCCACCCACCCCCCTGGTCGGCCGGGAACAAGAAGTGACGGCTGTACAGGGCCTCTTGCGCCGTTCGGCCGTGCGACTGGTGACGCTGACAGGAGCGGGCGGCAGTGGCAAGACCCGACTAGGCCTCGAAGTTGCAGCTCGCTTTGTGGAAGATTTCCAGGCCGGTGTCTGCTTCGTCAACCTGGCACCCATAGGCGAACCGAACCTGATCGCCTCGGCCATCGCCGCTACGCTAGGTGTGGGCGAGACGGCCGGCCAGCTACTGCTGGAGACCCTCAAAGACTACCTGCGCGAAAAGCATCTGCTGCTCTTGCTCGACAACTTCGAGCAAGTAATCGGGGCCGCGCCGCTCGTCGCGGAACTGCTGGGGGCTTGTCCGCAGCTCAAAGTGCTGGTGACCAGCCGTGAACGGCTGCATGTACGTGGGGAGAAGGAGTTCCTGGTAGCGCCGCTGGCAGTGCCCAACCGCGTAGCAGCGGCTGGCGGTGTGCGACAGGAGCAGGAGGTGGCAGGTCGCTGGCCCCTGGAACTGACACAATATGACGCCGTCGAATTGTTCCTGCAACGAGCCGCGGATGCCAGGCCCGACTTCGCCTTGACCGGCGAGAACGCCCCGGCCATTGCGGAGATCTGCATCCGCCTCGACGGGCTGCCGCTGGCCATCGAGCTAGCCGCTACCCGCGTCCGTTTCTTCGCGCCGCAGTCGATATTGGCGCGCTTGGAGCGGCGAATAGAGTTCTTGACGGGTGGCGCCCGCGACCTCCCGGCCCGCCAACAGACCATCCGCAACACGATTGCCTGGAGTCATGACCTGCTTGACGACACGGAGAAGAGCCTCTTCCGGCGGCTGTCGGTCTTCGCCGGTGGCTTTACTCCTGAAGCTGTGGCGGGGGTTTGCAACGTCGACGGCGACATCAGCGGGGATATATATGACCTGCTGGTCTCGCTGGTCACAAAGAGTCTGCTCCAGCAGCTAAGCGGAGGAGTTGGGGAACCTCGTCTCGCTATGCTGGAAACGATCCGCGAGTTCGCGGGGGAGCGGCTGGGCGAGAGCGGTGAGGCGGAGACGCTACGGCGGCAGCACGCGGACTACTTCCTGGCCTGGGCGGAGCGGGCAGAGCCGCAACTGCGCGGTTGGGAGCAACTGGCGTGCGCGGACCGGTTTGAGGCAGAGCAGGACAACCTGCGGGCAGCGCTTGGCTGGGGCGCGGAGCACCCGGAATCGGAGTTGGGGTTGGAGCTGGCCGGGTCGCTCCTGACCTTCTGGCGGCTACGCGGAGACTGGACGGAGGCCAGTCTCTGGCTGAACCACCTGCTGGCTGGTAGCCAGGTGCCGCAAGATAGCCCCGCCCGTGCAAGAGCGCTATTCGCGGCCGGCATCGTAGACTGGCTCAATGGGGACTTCGCACGTGCCGGCGAGCGAACGACCGAGAGTGCGGCCATCTTTCGCCAGAGAGGCGACAAGCTAAGGCTGCCCATGGCGCTGGGTAGAGAGGCGATCATGATGGCCCAAGGCCGCGATCCGGCGGCGAGCCGGCTTGGTCGGGAGGCGGTAGCGCTCGCGCGGGAGACGGGAGATGATTGGATCGTCGCCACGACTTTGCACATGCAGGGAGTCGCAGACATCGTGGAGGGGAACGTGGGCCCTGCTCAGATCGCCTTTGAGGAGAGTGCGCGGCGGTATCGTGAACTGGGCGATCGCTGGGGCCTGCAGGTCAACCTCCGCTTTCTGTCGCGGATCGCCGAGTTGCAGGGTAAATATGATAGAGCGGACACCCTCCTCAGAGAGACGCTGGCCCTGGCCGAGGAGCTGGGAAACCGGTTTGAGGCGGCCTTGGCCCAGCAGCAGGCGGGACGGATGGCGCAGCTCGTTAACGATTATGAGCGAGCAGTGGCACACTATGATGCCAGCCTGGCGTTGTATCGCAACCTGGGCCACCAATCGGACATAGCCGATATGCTACTAGACCAGGCTCTTTTGGCGCAACTCCAGGGCGACTACGACCGGTCGGCCGAACGGTTACGGGAAGTAACGCCCATGCTCCGGTTCGGCAGCTGTTCGGCCGATGTCGCGCGCTACCTAGTCGGCACCGCGGGCCTGACCGGTGCTCGTGGACACCCGATAAGTGCCGCCCGACTGCTCGGCGCAGCATACGCTATTCTCCGCATAAGCCCTGACCAGATCCATCCAGCTAGCCAGATGGTGTGGGACCGAATCGAGGCCACCGTGCGATCCCAGGTAGACGAGAATGTGTTTGCGGCGCGGCGGGCCGAGGGTGAGGCGCTGACCCGGGAGCAGGCCCTGGCCTACGCGCTGGCGGACGAGCCTTAGTACTGGCGGGCGGAGGCTGAAGTATTTAGCACCGATCCGGGCACGCGGCGCGTAGGCCAGGTCGTGGGCCTCCAGGAGCGAGCGGAGCGCTGTCGCCCGCCCATCGAGCAGCGCCTCCATCCAATCCGGCCGCCGGGGCGCGGACTCTCGGACCCAAGCGGCGGCCGTCGGGGATCGGTACCGGGTGGGCGTGCGCTGATCCACCAGATCCCGGGCCGCCAGTAGCGCCCCGAGCGCGGTTGCCCGGGCATTCAGCAGCGCCTGGACCCGAGGGCGTGGCGGTCGGCGACGTCAACCGCGACGGCAACCCCGACGTGGTCACGGCGAACCACGACACGAGCAACGTGTCGGTGCGGCT
>CBJNAR010000175.1:0-6747 GCA_966434075.1 uncultured bacterium | reverse complement strand
GCATCCCACATGAGCCAGAAGTACTCAAGACCCGACGACGGTCTGACCGTCGTGTGGCTTTGCTGCACGTCGGTCCTTTGCACCTCAACGTAGCGCCGCATTCCCGGATCGAAGTAGATCCGGCAGGTGGCCGCGGTCGAACCCGGTCCTAGATAGCCGCGCACCACGATCAAGTTGGCGCCGGCCACGCCGCCGGCCACAGCATCCGACAGTTTCTGGGCCGCTTCCCCGACCCAATCGACCAGCAAACTCGCGGGGTCCAGATCATCTTCTTCCATCGCGCATGCCTCCGTTCCTAAGATGGTACATGTAAATGCACTGCCCAGTAAACATCCTGAGATGGGGGGTTGGCGGGGGGTGTGACATTGATACCCCACTTGATTCGCAATTGCCAGGTACCCGGACAAATCGGCCCCTTCACATGGACACGCTGGAACACACTGGTCGCATCGCGGCTGGCGCTAACCGCATTGCCGCAGCCGGCCGGCGGGCTGAGTTCCAAGAAGATCTGCTGAAAGCGCTGCGACGGATCATTATCGGGCTTTGCCCACCAGATTGCGGCATCGAGGGAGTCAGCGGCAGCCGCGTTAATTGTGAGATTAATGGGTAGTTCGTTCCCGGCTTGAATCGTGTTCTTGCCGACATACGTGGGGTGGGGTTGCGGTAGCTGCACTAGTCCCGCCCCGCGCTTTTTATCTACTCCCGCCGTTTGCCCGGCAAGGATCAGCAGGGCATAGACCATACCTGGTTCCGCCAGCTTGGGATGCTCGTCCGCTAACCACTTGTGCAGGAGAGCCGCCGCGCCGGCGATATAGGGCGTGGCCCCGCTGGTGGCGTCTAGCTCAACCTGGGGATGCCCGGGCCGGCCAGTCGGGTCCAGCGCCCGGTAAGTGGTTGGTCCTTGCACATCCGGTTTGGTGCGGGTATCCACCAGACCCCATCGTTGCAGCGCATCGGTGTCATCGGGAGAGCTGGCCTCCACCGCGCCTACGCCGATCACGCAGGATCCCCTTGCCGGGACAAGGATGATGTCCCTGCGGTCATCCTGGGCGTGGCTCAGGGCATTGTAGTTGCCGGTGGGGGCGATGATGCTGATCCCCGCGTCGAACAGTTCCCTTGTTTTGGCGACGATAGCGCTCCGGTCATGCCGATCACCCTGGATCAACGCCGCAACCACGGTATAGCGGGGGTTGCGGGCCTGGCGCACATGTTCAAGCGCCCGGATCACTGCCGCGGTGTCCAATTCGCAGTCGTTGGAAGCGGATCTATAGACCTGGTAGCTATCCACGGGGATGGTAGTGACGCCCTGGTAGGGATCGGTCGTATCGCCGGTGAGAACAGCCGCCACGAGCGTGCCGTGTTGCTTGCACGCACCATCGTTCGGGTTCAGTTCCTGGCAGTCGGTGGCGGCGGATCCTAGACACGTAAAGCGATGCTCGACGCGTTTAAGCAAATCCGCGCCGCCGAGTTGGAGATCCACCCCGGTGTCCAGTAACGCGATCCGCTCCTCAGGCGTATTCACAGCACGCGTAGCGCTAGTGCGATAAGTGTCGCTGCCAATTAAGGTCCGTCCTTCCTCGATCCCCTGCGCCGCCGTGGATGCGAAGCCTGGGGGCGGCTCCTCGGCATAGCGCAGCTCTTGATAGAGAACCAGCTTATGGGCCGCCAGCGGCCGGACCAGGCGGAGGGGCATTCTTACCAGCAGCGTGTTGATGGAGGTGAAGACATCCAGCACCTCGATGCTACAATGGTTCTTGAGGAAGTGCACCAGGGGCCCCGACTCCTCACTCTTCCGGCGATCCAGCGCCGCCAGCCGTGCCGCCGCTTCCGCGCACGTGGGCGGCTGTTTGCCGGACTGGGGCTGCGGCGTCATATCGGCGCGGAAGCGGATCAGGATTTCGTGGCGCGCGGCGGCACCCTCCCTTTCCAGCAGCCGCTGCAAGGCGCGCTGGAGTTTCGGGGGGGGCGCCACCGGTTTTATCGTGGGTGTCACCCGTTCACCAGCGGGCAGGGGTTGCTGCGGCAGCACTTCGACCGGCCCGGTTGGATCGGGCAGATCGCGATCACGACTCGACCGTTTTTTGGATCGGTTAGGGGAATCAGTCATGCGTTTCTGACCTCCACGTCTTCCACGTCATGGCAGCAGCCGGGCAGCGGCGCAGCGCGGGCGTCAGCCCAGGCTGATATACAGCAACACGGGTGCGTATGTTGCGTCTGGCGCGTTGCCGTTGAGACGGCATAACGAGGGCAGGGTCAAGAGGGTGCGAGATCTTGAACCGCGCCAACCGGGCAAGGGATCGGGTCCGGATCGGATCACATGTCGCCATGTAGCGCGTTGCGCTATTGGAAGCGGATCTGCCAGGCTCATGAGCCGCTATTCAATTGGCCCACTCCCATGGGCGAGTAGCGATTTTTGACCAGGGTCCCGAGTGCGGGCCGGCTAGACGTACCTACCATGGAGGCTTCATCGCCCCGATAAGGTGCAATCTAGTTTGGCAATGAATAAAGGAATGGGGAAAGAACTTAATAGGTATTCTAGCACCGTTCGTGTTACTTGTCAATAACTTTTTGGTAGCAGATGTGTGCCGTGATTTGATTTTACCGGAGGTTCACTGGATAGCTATCCAGTCACAATGTACTCCCATGCGCAGGCGCTGATCCGGAGTCGCTTCTTCCAGGGCAATCACAAATTGGGTCAGCCCTATATCCCCAGAGTCCTGCATTCTGATCCTGTGCCGGCACGGCCTGCGCGGAACAAGGCAAGTGGGAGTCGTCCCACTTGCCTCTTCACGCCCGCTGGGGGAGTTACGGCGTGGCCAAGCCATACCATTGCGCGTACCAGCCCTGCATCAGGGTGATTTCGGCGGTTTGGCTGCTGATGATCGACCGCGCGAGGGCTTGCAACTCGGGCTGGTTGCCCTGGGCCAGCACCATGTTGGACATCATCAAGGCCATCTGATGGTGCGGAATCATCTGCTCCAAAAAGGCCTTGTCAAAATCGGCGGCATGGCTCAAATCGGTGAGATCGCCACTCATGCCCGCGCAGCCGCTCATCATCCCACCGCCCATCATGCTGCCCATACCACTGTTGGACCGGGCCGGTACATCGGTGCCGTACCACTGTTGATACCAGGTCCGCATCTGGGTGATCTCCGTGGTCTGGGCCTGCTTGATGGCCGCGGCCAGCGTCTGCACTTCCGGATGCTGCGCTTTCTGCAGGGCGAGATTGGCCATATCGACCGCAGCCTGGTGATGCGGGATCATTGCTTCGATGAAATGCCGGTCGACGTCACCCATCATGCCGCGGGTTCCGTTCATCATGCCGCCGGCCCCATTCATCATGCCGCCGGAGCCATTCATCATGCCCCATCCATTAGGAGCTTGGCTGCCGCGAGGGCCGGTTTGGGCGGCCGCGGGCAGCGCAAACGCCGTGACCAGCATTGCCGCACTCAGGAGTAGGCCTCCGGCGAGCAACAGCCCATGTCGCTTGATCCTATCCATGCTTACACCATGGTCCTTTCGTATCATGTCCTTTAGCGTGCCGTTTGATCGGCGCTTTCCAGCACTCGGCGCCTTGAACACTGGCGCGGAGAGCGCGTGTGATCGGTTGTGCTTCCAGTGTACCCCGCCGAGATCAAGATTCCCGGTGTGGTTTGGTCAAGTTTTGGTCAAGAAGGCAGGGCGGCCCGCTCGTGTGACTGGGCCGCTCTCGGACGCGCTGCCGCCCGCGCAGGGGGCGATCGCGCGGCCCCGCCGATCCGCCGGCCCTTGCACTCTGGCTCACTTCCTCAGGGTTCCCTCAGCTAGCCTTCAGGCCGGCTTCAGGCTGTGGTGCGATACTGTCCCTGCAGGTGGGCATAGGATTCGTAACTACTAGCGGTTCAACGTGCCGGCTTCCTGGGAAAGGAGGCTACATGAGCTCTATAACCCTGGACACGGCAGCCGCGCCGCGCGCGCGGATCACGCTGGCGATCTACGATCTCGGATCTGGCGGTGGCGGGGTGCTGGCCATCGAGCGTGCGCTGATTCGTGTGCCTGGGGTTTGCCGTGCGTATGTCAACGCGGAGACCGAAATGGCGTACATCGAATACGATCCGGCAGTGACCCACCCAACGCAGTTGCTCGCCGCGATCACCGCCGGCGGCTTCCATGCCGGTGAACTAGGCCCGCATAGCAGCGGTTCGGCCGGACCTGGATCCCCGCTCACCGCCGAGTTGCCACCGCGTGGAGACGGCGCACGGGGGCGCACGGTCTCTGATCACGTTGCGGGCACCCGCGCCCCGCATGCGCCTCCGGCTACCGGGCCGGATCGCTGGAAATTGGTGCAGTTCTGGTGGTTGTTCCTGGCCGGTCTCCTCCTGCTGGGGCTGGTCCTCGCCTTAGCCATCGCCTGGTTTCCTGGGCCGCCACACAGTGCGCACTATACAATCGTGTTGGGCCCGGCCGGATTCCAACCCGCGACTCTGGTCGTTCCCACCGGGCAAGTGGTGATCATCCAACTGAAGAACGCGGATGCGGCGCTCCCCGGACCCACTGTAGAGGGCCGGCATCCCTATGCGGGGCCGGGGTCGCGTAGCCGGCATCAATTTGCCGTTCAGGAGTTAGGGATCAATGTCTTGCTCGACGCCGGCCAATCGACCACACTGACCCTGCCGCCGCTGCCTCCCGGCGCCTATCACTTCGTCTGCACTCAGCGCGACCACCCACAAACAACCCCGGAGTTGCGCGGCACCCTGCTCGTCCACGATCCCGGTTCCTCCATGGGGCCATAGGCTGTGGGCCGCCGACAAGGGCGAGAGCGCGAGTATGGAGGTGTGTGGGAACGCGTGATGAGCCGCGGGATTGTCCCTGTACCTGGGCCGATCGGCTACGCCGCGAGTCGAGGACAGCCCGTAGGTGCGTTTCAGCGGCGGGGGCGCTACCGCCCCGCGGAGCAGGCTCCGTCTGCTCCGCCCAGCAGATCCGGAAGCAAGATCGCGATTTGCCTCGTGCCTCCAGCCAAGGATGACGGGATGCGGCGGACGCGGGGAGCCCACCAGGGAATAGGAGACGACGATGGAGATGCCAATCCTGTGGAGCTTGATCCATGACCTGGAGCAACTACGCAAACGCGACCGGTGGACACGTGAGCAATTGCAAACGTTCCAGGAGCAGGCCCTGAGTCGCATGCGCCAATACGCCTACGCCCGCTCGCCCTTCTACCAGCAGTTTCACGCCGGCCTCATGGATCGTCCGCTGCAGGATCTGCCGGTGTTGACCAAGAGTATGCTAATGGAGCATTTTGACGACCTGGTCACGGATCGGGCGGTCCATCTGGAGGCGGTGCGACAGTACGTCGCCGGGGCGCGCGAAGCAGAGCGCTTTCTTGGCCGTTACTGGGTCAATGCTACGTCCGGCAGCAGTGGTCGCCCGGGCATTTTCCTGCTCGACCGGACCGAATGGGCTGCTGTGCTCGCCTCCTTTGCCCGCGCCCAGGAGTGGGCCGGCGCGCAGGTGCGCTTGACCCAGCAGACGAAACTGGCCGCAGTCGCCTCGACCGATCCCCGGCATATGTCTGCCGCCGTGGGCGCAACGGTGCGCAGTTGGTGGATGCCAACACTGCGCCTGGCGGCCAGCGACCCGCTGCCCGACATCGTCGCCCAACTCAACGCTTGGCAACCGGATCTGCTCGTCAGCTATGCCTCGATGGCCCGCATCCTGGCCGATGAGCAACTCGCGGGGCGGCTCCGGATCACCCCGCATCTGGTGTTCACCAGCTCCGAAGTGTTGACGGATGAAACCCGGCGGTTGGTTGCCGCCGCCTGGGGCCAGGAGCCCTTCAACCAGTACGCCGCCACCGAAAGCGGCGGCCTGGCCGCCGAGTGTGTCGCGCACCGGGGCATGCATCTCTTTGAGGACCTGGTGATCCCCGAGGTGGTGGACGACCACAACCGCCTCGTGGCTCCCGGCACCTTCGGCGCCAAGCTGCTGATTACCGTCCTCGCCAGCCGCACCCTCCCGTTGATCCGCTATGAGCTGAGCGACAGCCTGCGCCTCTCGACCGCGACCTGCCCTTGCGGACGCCACTACACCTTGATCGATGCCGTCCAGGGCCGCCGGGAGGATATCCTGCACTTTCCGAGTGCGGCAGGTGCAGACGTGGCCGTGCAGCCGCATACTTTCCACCGCATCTTAGACCAAACGCCCGTAAGCGGCTGGCGAGTCGTGCAAGAGGCCGACGGGGGACTGACCATCTTGCTTAGTGGCATATCCGCCGGCGCCATTGAGGAAGCGCTTGCGCAACAGGTTCGCGTGACCCTGGCGGCGCAGCGTGTGTCCGTGCCCTATGTGCATGTAATGCAGGTGGACACGATTCCCAAGGGCGCGTCCGGCAAAGCACCCCTGATCCAAGCGCGCCCGGCCCGGACGGCGAGCCCTGCCGCGAGCGCTGCTCCCGCAGGCAACGCGCTGCTCGGAAGATAAGCCACGCAGGGTCAATTGGGCAGGCGGGAGTCCGGGCATGCCTGTATTCCCGGCGTACAGATGCCGGGTCATCGCGTTATATACGAAGGGGGTGAAGGTCATGGTCACGGACCCGGTATGTGGTATGGAGATCGACGCCAAGGATGCGGCGGGCACCAGCGAGTATCAGGGGCAGACCTACTATTTCTGCTCCCCTGGCTGCAAGAAGCAGTTCGACAAAAACCCGCAGCAGTATGTGGGCCAGCAGGGCGAGATTGAGATCATCCAGGGAGACGCCACCGAACG
>CBJNAR010000174.1:0-6757 GCA_966434075.1 uncultured bacterium | reverse complement strand
CGCTGGCCGCCGCCCGGCTGCATGCGCTGGGCGGCGCCGTCTGCAAAGTCGAACCGCCCGGCGGCGACGCCCTGGCCGCCGCCTGCCCGGCCTGGTACGCGGCGCTGCACGCCGGGCAGGAGGTGATCCGGCTCAACCTCAAGGACAGGGCGGACCGCGCCCAACTCGATCCGCTGCTGGCCGCCGCCGATCTGCTGATCACGGCGTCGCGGCCCGCCGGCATCGCCCGCCTGGGGCTGGCCTGGGATGACCTGCACGCTGCCTATCCCGACCTCTGCCAGGTTGCGATTGTCGGCCACGCGGCCCCGGCAGCAGATCGCCCCGGCCACGACCTGACCTATCAGGTGGCGGCAGGCCTGCTCGTCCCGCCAGCCCTGCCCCGCGTACTGCTGGCCGACCTAGCCGGGGCGGAGCGCGCCGTCGCCGTGGCGCTCGCGCTGCTGCTGGCCCGGCAGCGCGGCCAGGGCAGCGGCTACCGGGAGGTCGCCCTGGCGGAGGTCGCAGAGGACTTCGCCGCGCCGCTGCGCCACGGGCTGACCGCGCCCGGCGGCCTGCTGGGCGGCGGCCTGCCGTCCTACAACATCTACGCGGCGCAAGAAGGCTGGGTCGCGCTGGCGGCCCTGGAACCCGGCTTCGTGCAACGCCTGCAACACTCCTTGCACATCGCCGAGATCACCCACAGCGCCCTGGCGGACATCTTCCGCACGCAACCCGCCCAAACCTGGGAGCAGTGGGCCATCCAGCACGATCTTCCGCTAGTCGCCGTCCACGACCCAACAGCCAACGCCGATCACCCGTCATACTGACCACTGACCACCGACCACTGACGGCTGACGGCTGACGGCTGACGGCTCGTCACCAGAAAGGAACCCGATATGCCCGAAGCGGTAATTCTCGAAGCGGTGCGTACGCCCTACGGCAAGAACCGCAACGGCGCGTACCACGCCACCCACCCGGTAGAGTTGCTGGCCGGGACGTTGCAGGGCCTGCTGGACCGCGCGCCCCTGGAACCAGGCCGCATCGACGACGTCGTGGTGGGCACCGTCACCCAGGTGCGCGAGCAGGCGGCGGACATCGCCCGGCAAGCCGTCTTGCTGGCCGGGTGGCCGGTCGAAGTGCCCGCCGTGACGATCAACCGCTTCTGCGGGTCGAGCCAGGAGGCGGTGCATATGGCCGCGCGCGCCGTCGAGGCGGGCGACATGCGCTATGCCGTCGGCGGCGGCGTCGAGAGCATGAGCCGCGTGCCCATGTTCAGCGACCTGGGCGGCGGCCTGAACACGCTCAATGCGGCCCTGCGCGCCCGCTACGACCTGGTGGACCAGGGCGAGAGCGCCGAACGGGTGGCAGAGCAGTGGCACATCAGCCGCGAGGAGTCCGACGCCCTGGCCCGCGAGAGCCACCGCCGAGCGAGCGTCGCGTGGCACGCGGGCTGCAACACCGAACTGCTGCCCACGCCCGGCCACGACGCCGCGGGCAATCCCCTCACCCTGACGCGGGACGAGGCGGTGCGCGACGTGATCGACCCGGCCAGGATGGCCGGCCTGGCGCCGGTGTTCCGCCCGGCGGACCGGGGCGTGGTCACGGCGGGGAACGCCAGCGCCATCGTGGACGGCGCGTCGGCAGTGCTCGTGGGCGAGCGCGCCGTGGCCGAGGCCGACGGCTTCCGCCCGCGCGCCCGCTTCCGCGCCCGCGTGGTGGTCGGCAGCGACCCGGTGCTGCAACTCAGCGGTGTCATCCCGGCCACGCGCCAGGCCCTGGACCGCGCCGGGCTGGCTCTGGCCGACATTGACTGGATCGAGATCAACGAGGCGTTCGCCACGGTGGTGCTGGCCTGGGCGCGCGAGTTCGACCCCGACATGGGCCGGGTCAACCCGTGGGGCGGGGCTATCGCCCACGGCCACCCGCTGGGCGCGTCGGGCGCGGGCCTGATGGCGAAGATGCTCGCGGGGCTGGAGGCCACCGGCGGCCAGTTCGGTCTCCAGGTGATGTGCGTCGGCCTGGGCATGTCCACGGCGACGGTTATCGAGCGACTGTGAGTCATGCCGGCAGAAAGTGGGGATAAGGTGACATTAGAAGAAGCAATCCGGACGTTTCGCGCGGTGCGCCAGTTTACCGACCAGCCGCTGAGCGACCAGGACATTCAGGCGATCCTGAACGCCGGGCGGCGCGCGCAAAGCTCGAAGAACACGCAACCGTGGCAGTTCGTCGCCGTGCGCAACCGGGAGACGTTGCAGCAACTGGCGACCTGCGGCACTTTTGCCGGGCACCTGGCCGGGGCGGCGCTGGGTGTAGCGTTGCTCTCGCCGGTCGAGGGCTTCTATGACCTGGGGCAGGCCACGGCTTACATGCAACTGGCGGCGTGGGCGCGCGGCATCGGCTCGTGCATCGCCTCGATCTACGAGCCGGAGAAGGCCCGCGCCATCCTGGGCGTGCCCGACGACCAGAATTTCCGCTACGCGCTGTCCTTCGGCTATCCCGCGCCCAATCCGACCCGCCCGACCGGCCTCAAGAAGGGTGGGCGCCTGCCGTTGGAAGAGGTCGTGCGCTGGGAACACTGGTGATTTTGCCGCTTTCCAGCCGAGCAACTGGATAGTATTCACGCGATGCTGGTCAGGCCGAGCTGGCTACCACCCTAGCTTTGTCACGCTGAGCGCAGCGAAGAGTCTCGTCGTTTAGCCTAGTAGACGGAGATTCTTCGCTCCGCTCAGAATGACCGGGCTGGGCTTGTCACGCTGAGCGCAGCGAAGAGTCTCGTCGTTTAGCCTAGTAGACGGAGATTCTTCGCTGCGCTCAGAATGACCGGGGGTTGGTGACGGGCTGCCCGGCCGGACGGCGGGGCAGGGAGGGAGAAGGCCATGCAAGTCGAGAACAGCACCTTTCTTATTAGCGGGGGCGGCTCCGGGCTGGGGGCGGCCTGCGCGCGGCGGCTGGCCGGGGCGGGCGCCAACGTGGTCATCGCCGACATCAACCCGGCGGCGGGCGAGGGCGTCGCGGACGAGATCGGGGCGCGCGCCCGCTTCGTGCGGGTGGACGTGACCGACGAAGCGTCGGTCGCGACGGCACTGGAAACGGCGCACAGCACCTTTGGCGGGCTGCAGGGCGTGATCAACTGCGCCGGGGTCGCCATCGCCGAGAAGGTGCTGGGCAAGGAAGGGCCGCACGCCCTGGACCGGTTCACCCGCGTGGTCACGGTGAACCTGATCGGCACGTTCAACGTCATCCGGCTGGCGAGCGCGGCCATGGCCCAGGGCACACCCACCGCGGACGGCGAGCGCGGGGTGATCATCTGCACGGCGTCGGTGGCCGCCTTCGAGGGGCAGATCGGGCAGGCCGCCTATTCGGCGTCCAAGGGCGGGGTAGCGGCGATGACGCTGCCGGTGGCCCGCGAACTGGCGCGCTACGGTATCCGAGTCGTGACCATCGCGCCCGGCATCTTCGACACGCCCATGCTGGCCGGGTTGCCCGAACCGGCCCGCCAATCGCTGGGCCAGCAGGTGCCCTTCCCCTCGCGCCTGGGCCGGCCCGAAGAATACGCCGCGCTCGCCCAGCACATCATCGAGAACGAGATGCTCAACGGCGAGGTCATCCGCCTGGACGGGGCGCTGCGCATGGGTCCGCGGTAGGGCAGCGGGCGCGACGGGCCGGTTTGAAACCGGCCCCTACAGGGCAAAATCATCGTAAGGAGACGCGATGACCGAGCTCACCTGGGCGCAGGTCCATGCCTGGCGCGTGAGCCGGCAGCACCTGGCGGAGCGCGCCCCGCCCGCGCAAGCCCTGGCCGTCGTGGAGGAGATCTGCGGGCTGCACGCCCAGATGATGTCGGCGGCGGAACTGGCGCTCTGGGCGCGGGTGGCCGATGTTACGCCCGATGATGTGCGGGAGGCGCTCTGGACCCGGCGCACGCTGGTGAAAACCTGGGCCATGCGCGGCACGCTGCACTTGCTGACCGCCGAGATGTTCCCGGTCTATGTCGCCGCCGCCCGCCCGCGCGCCAACTATCGCAAGCCGTCCTGGCTCAAGTACCACGGCGTGACGCTGGCCGAGATCGAGGCGATCATCGAGGCGGTGCCGCGCGTGCTCGACGGGCGCTGCCTCACACGCGAGGAACTGGCGGACGAGATCGCCCGCGTGCTGCAGGCGCCCCATGTGGGCGAGTTGCTGCGGTCGGGCTGGGGTGCGCTGCTGAAGCCCGCCGCCTACCACGGCTACCTCTGTTTCGGCCCCAGCCAGGGCCAGGCCGTGACCTTTGTGCGCCCCGACCAGTGGCTGGGCGGCCTGCGCGAGGTCGATCCCGGCCCGGCGCAACAGGACGTGCTGCGCCACTACCTGACCGCCTACGGCCCGGCGCCACGCGAAGACTTCGAGCGCTGGTGGGGCATGGAGCCGCGCGACGCCAAACGGGTGTTCAGCAGCATGGCCGGGGAACTGGCGGAAGTTACGATCGAGGGCCGGGCGGCGGTGGCGCTCACCGCCACGGTGGACGCGATGCGCGCGCTGCCGGAGCCGTCGGGCGTCCGGTTGCTGCCCAACTTCGATCCCTACGTGGTGGCCCTGGCCCGCGAGTCCCCGTACCTGCTGCCCGAGGGGTGCAAGGACCGCGTCTACCGCACCGCCGGGTGGATCTCGCCGGTGGTGGTGGTGGCGGGGCGGATGGCGGGGGTCTGGGAGTACGAAAAGCAGCGGGCCCACATCCAGGTCACGGTGGAGCCGTTCGCGCCCCTATCCGCCGCCGTCCAGCGCGAGATCAGGGCGGAGGCCGAGCGCCTGGGCGCCTTCCTCGGCGCGCCCGCGGAGGTCAGCATCGCCGCGTAGTTCGGCCCCACCACCGGGCACTCATCGTCCTGCTCACTTCATGAAAACCCTTACAATAGGCTGATAAGACTGATCCGTCGAGCCACAACCCGGCAAGTCAGCGCAACACTGGCCGTGGTGCTATGCAAGTGCCCACCCCGGCTACTGGCATAGATATTGCCTTATGTGCTGGGAAACCGGCCCGGTCGTTCCTGTAACAGCCCCGCTGCTACCCGATCTTTGCACCGGCGCTCGTTGGAGGTGGCTATTATGAGTGATCACGATCTTGCGCGGACCGTGCGCCGGATCCTCGCCTTGCTCTTAGATGATATGGACACGGTGCAAGTAGAAGTAGAACATGGCATCGTTTATCTGGAAGGTGTCGCGGTTAGCGCCGCGGAAAAGCAGAAGATCGACTGGTACATCCGGCGTGTGGCCGGGGTGCGCCAGGTCGTCAACTGCCTCTCGTTGGAACATGTGGCGTGCCTGGCGCGGGAACAAGATGAACCGCGGCCCGGCCCGTCGATATCAACCCACGACTTCGAATCGCTGCAGCCGGGCAATCATAGCCCCGGCTGACCGAGCAAGGCCGGGGGCGGCGGTCCCCAAAGCACAACCAGGCGGGGCGCTCCTTCATCGGAGCGCCCTTCTTGATCGCCTTAGCCGACGCCCCGATCCCCCCGGCGGGATGTGGTCGTTGCGGGCGGCGGCGCCGAGACGGTCGGCGCCGGGCTGGGCGACGGACCGGGCGAGGGACTCGGCGCCGGGCTGGGCGACGGCTGAGGCGACGGCCCCGGCGACTCGCTGGGCGTGATCTGTGGCGGCACGGGCGGCGCGACCAGCGTCGGCTCGGGCAGCACCGTGGGCGGCCCGCTGATGGTCACGGTGATTTCCTGCGGGTCCCAGGTCCGGAGCGTGGTCCGGGGCGGCACGGTGATGGCCGGGGTGAGCCGGTAGGTGCCCACGCCGTAGCCGGTCAGGTCGAGCACGGCGCGCACGCTGTCGGGCTTGAGGTCTTGCAGCGCATCGAACGGCCCGCTGACCGTGATATCGATGCGATCCGGCGATTCGACGCTGACCAGGCCGGGGGACAACCCGGTATGCATCACCTGGGCCGAGAGCCGGGTCTTGGTGCTCAGTTCCTCGATCACGATTCGCACCTCGACCTGGTTGTGCTGGATCGGCGGGTAGAGGGTCAGGCCGTTCGTCAGCGGCACGGTCATGTTGACCTGCACCGTCTGGGTGGCGCCGCCGATGGACACGGGTGCGGTTTCCAGGAAGTTGAGCGGCTCCAGCACATTCGGCGGGCCATAGGCCGTCAGCGTGGTGGGTTGCACGGTGATGTCGGTCACGACATAGCCGGGCGCGGGCGCGCCTTCGACCGGGGCATGGACCGGCAGCGTCTTGTAATTCACGACGAGCTGGATCGCCACAACGACGTTGACATACTGCGGCTGGAACTCGAGTCCGGTGATCTCGCGGCCGGCGAAATCAAGCGCCTGCGGCGCCACTTCGCCCGCCTGGGTGCCCTGTTTGTTCTCCACGTCCACCTCGGCCACCACCTGATCGATCCGCGAGACCTCATCCCGCGGGCCGCGCACCAGCACCTCCGCGGGGCGGACCTGCTGCGTCTCGATCTGGTAGCCCAGGCCGGGCCGCCCGTTGGGGCGCACCTGGACGGACATCCGCCTTTCGCTGACCTCGATAATCTGCACCTGGATCTGCGCCGGCTCCACGGACACGCGGTCGGTGTTGCCGGGGGCCGCGACCTGGACCGGTATCCGGTAGGTGCCGGGGCCTTTGCCTGCCAGATCGATATACGCGGTAAAGTCGGAACTGCGCAAGCTGGACAGCACATCGGCGGGCGCCTGCGCGGTGATGGTGACGCCGCCCAGGTCGTTGCCCAGGCTCAGGTTTTTGTCGAGGCCGCGGGCCATCGCTTCGGCGCTTCGGTAGTCGACCGGCT
>CBJNAR010000173.1:0-6765 GCA_966434075.1 uncultured bacterium | reverse complement strand
TGACCCCGCTGATCAACGCGCTGGCGACCATCCCGGAGGATCTTGTCCTGGTCCTCGATGATTATCACCTGATCACGACCCCGGCCATCCACGATAGCCTGCTGTTTTTGCTCGACCATATACCGCCGCGCATGCATCTCGTGCTCACGGCGCGACACGATCCGCCCCTGCCGCTGGCCCGGCTGCGCGCCCGCGGGGAGCTGGCGGAGTTCCGCTCGCCCGATTTGCGCTTCACCGGCGACGAAGCGGCGGGTTTGCTGGCGGCGATCCTCGGGGCGGCGCCGGCACCGGAGCACGTGGCCTTGCTCGAAGCGCGGACCGAGGGCTGGGCGGCCGGGCTGCAACTGGCGGCGCTGGCCTTGCAAGGCCGGGCCAACGCGGATGAGTTTATCCAGGCTTTCACCGGCAGCCATCGCTATATCGTGAGCTACCTTGCGGAGGAGGTGTTGAACCGCCTGCCGGAAACCACGCAGACCTTTCTGTTGCAGACGGCGATCCTTGACCAGTTAAGCGGCCCGCTTTGCGACGCGGTGACCGGGCAGGCAGACGGCGCGGCGCTGCTGGAAACGCTGGAGGCGGCCAGCCTTTTTACCACGGCGCTGGATGAGACGGGGCAGTGGTACCGCTACCACCATCTGTTCGCCGAGGTTCTGCGCCACCGGCTGATGGCCACGCAGGCGGCGCTCGTGCCCGAACTGCACCGCCGGGCAGCCACCTGGTTCGCGGCTCAGGGCCTGCCGCGCGCAGCCGTGCCCCATGCCCTCGCCGCCGGCGACACCGAGCAGGCGGCAGCCCTTGTCGAGCAGCAAGCCGTTGCGATGCTGGGGCATAGCGAGGTGACCACCCTGCTGGGCTGGCTGGATGCGCTACCCGCCGCGCTGGTGGCGGGGCGGCCCCGTCTGGCCCTGGCAGGGGCCTGGGCGCTGCTGATCCAGGGCCAGGCCGAAGGCGCGCAAACCCACTTGCGCGCCTTGGAGCAGGCACTGGCCGCGCGGGACGCCGCGCCCGGCCCGCCCGCGCCGGATCGCGCCGCCCTGCATGGGGAAGCGCTGGCGTTACGCGCCTTGCTCGCTGTGGCGGTCGGCGACGCGACTACGGCTCTCGACCTGGGATTGCAGGCGCGCGCCGCGGTGCCGGCGGACAACCGGTTGGTGCATAGCTTCATCTTGTATGCGCTGGGCCAGGCTTACCGGCTGCGCGGCGATAGCGCCCAGGCCGCGCGGATGTTGACGGATGCCGCCACGCTCGGGCAGGCCGTCGGGAATCTCGCCCTGGCGCTGTATGCCCTCTATAGCCTGAGCGGGATGCAGGAGGTGCAGGGCCGGTTGCACGAGACGGTGCACACGCAGCAGGAGGCACTGCGCCTCGCCACCGGACGCGACGGGCGGCCCCTGCCGCTGGCCGGGCTCGCGCACGTCAGTTGGGCCAAGGTGCTGCGCGAGTGGAATGACCTGGCCGGGGCGTTGCAGCACCTGGAGGCAGGGCTGGCGCTGGGCCGGCAGGGTGGCATCGACGGCATCGGAGTGGATTGCGGCATTACGCGGGCGCTGGTGTACCAGGCGCAGGGGCGGGACGAGGCAGCCCTGGAGAGCCTTGCGGGGGCCGAGCAGATCCTCAAGGCGGTGCGCGATGAATGGACGTTACTGCGCGTCGCGACGTTTCGCGCCCGCCTGCATCTGGCGCAGGGCCGGCTGGATGCCGCCGTGCGCTGGGCGCGCGAATCGGGATTCCATATCGACGATGCCTTGCGCGAGGAATTGGAGATCGAGTATCTGACGCTGGTGCGGGTCCTCCTGGCCGAGGGCCGGCTGCAGCCCGGCGGTTCCTCCCTGGGCGATGCCCTGACCCTGTTGCAGCGGTTGGGCGCGGATGCCGCGCAGGCGGGCCGCCACGGCCGCATTATCGAGATTGGCGCCCTGAAAGCTCTGGCCCGCGCGGCGCAGGGCGATACGGCCCAGGCCCGGCTCGTGCTGGCCGAGGTGCTTGCCCGCGGGGAGCCGGAGGGCTACGTTCGCACCTTTGCCGACGAAGGCGCGCCCATGGCCGTCCTGCTGGCGGAGCTGCGCACCCGGCCGCCCGCGGGCCAGGGCTTTTCTCTCGCCTACCTCGATAAGCTGATCGCCGCATTTGGCGGGGTCGCGGGCGGCGGGGCGGCGCGGGCGGCAAACAGCGCGCTTGTCGAGCCGTTGAGCGACCGCGAACTCGAAGTGTTGCGGCTTGTCGCCGCGGGCCTCAAGAACCAGGAGATCGCCGACCGGCTCGTCGTCGTCCTCGGCACGGTCAAAGCCCATATCAACAGCATCTACGGCAAGCTCGGCGTCAGCAGCCGGGTGCAGGCCGTCTCGCGCGCCCGCGAGTTGAACCTCCTGTGACGACCGGATACCGCGCAGTTTAACCCCCCTTTATAACCCCCGATTTAACCTTTGGTTGATGGCCCCGCTGCGCCGCCGGGCTATGATGAAGCTGTGCCCGGAAAGATCGCCCGCGCTCTTCCTATAGGACAGGGACGGCGGGAGGCCGGAGCGCCGCGGCCACAATAAAGCCGATGATCGGGCGCCTGGCTTCCGCAATTGCCGGACAGGCGGCCCCACAAGAATCACAAGGAGATCTACTGTGACTGATAGGAATCACACACCCGCGGGCGCGCCGGATGCGCGCCAGGTGCGGAACATTATTATGCTGCTGGCGGCCAGTGTCGGGCTGATGATGACCGGCCACGGCATCGTGCTGCCGGTGTTTGCCAAGCGCCTGGGCGAGTTGGGCGCGGGCGTCGAAACGCTGGGCTTTATGACCATGGCTTTCGCCGCAGCCCAGTTTCTCCTCGCACCCTTTATGGGCGCCCTGGCCGACCGCTTCGGGCGCCGGCCGCTGATCTTGCTGGCGCTGGCCGGCGTCGTCGCCGCCAACCTGGCCTATCTGTTTGCCGATTCGCCCGCCGCCTTGATCGTCGTGCGCTTCCTGCTGGGCGGTATTACCGCGGGCTTACTCCCGGCCACCATGGGCATTATCGCCGACCTGGTGCCGGAGGACCACCGCGCCCAATGGGTGGGCACGGTGATGGGCGGCTACGGCGCGGGCTTTATCTTCGGCCCGGCGCTGGGCGGCGTGCTCTACGATCACTGGGGCTTCGCCGCGCCCTTCGCGGTTTCCGCCGGGCTGGCCCTGCTGGGGCTGCTGGCGGCGTTCTTCAAGGTCCCGGAGACGCACCAGGCGGGGACCCCTGTCGCGCCGCGGCAGGCCGGCGAACAGCAGGGCCGCGGGGGCCTGCTCGCCACGCTGCCGCGCCCGATCTATCTCCTGGCGACGCTGCTGTTCCTCGACTTCCTGGCGGTCTTCGCCTTCGCTTTCGTCGAGCCGCAGATGGCCTTTTACCTCTACGACAAGTTCTCGTTCACGACCACGCAGTTCGGCATCCTCGTGGGCGCTTATGGGCTGGCGATGGTATTCGGCCAGGCGGTCCTGGGCCGGCTGAGCGACCGGGTCGGGCGCAAGCCCGTGATCGCCGCCGGGATGCTGCTGACCATGCTGTTCTACCTGGGCCTGGCGACGCAGGATCAGTTCGTCCCGATGGTCGCCACGGCGTTGCTGGCCGGGCTGGGCATCGCCCTGGCAACACCCGCGTTGAGTGCGTTTTACCTTGACATCACGGCGGCCGCGCACCGGTCGCGGGTGATGGGCCTCAAGGAGTCGGCGGCGGCGCTGGGCGGCGTGGCCGGCCCGCTGGCGGTAGCGTTGTTCAGCCGCTGGCTGCCCCCGCAGACGATCTTCATCATCGCCGCAGTGCTGATGGCGGCGGGCGCCGCGCTGGTGGTGGCCCTGCTGAAAGAGCAGCGCCGCAGCCGCACCGCCACGCAAGCGGCCGCGCCGCCGGTGGGTGCGGGCACGATGACCGAACCGACCGCGTAAGGCAGCGTCGCTGCCGCCCGGTACGGTGGGGAGCGGTAGCAAACCGGCCCCGCACGCCGGGCGGCAGCGACAGCGTATCCGGGTAGGCGAAGGAGAATTCCCGTGGATGCTACAATGCTCACCCTCAAGGCTACCGGCAAAGAGGCCCCGCGCTTGCGGACAGCGCAAATCGTGGCGCTGCACCTGGCGCCGGGCCTGCTTGCCACGCCGGCTTATATCGGGCTGGCGCCCGTCGTCACCGGCGCGGGCGCGCCGCCGGCCCTGGCGCTGTTGTTGGTCTCGCTGTTCGTGCTGCTTCCCGTGGAGTTGGGCTATCTGCTCTACCAGGGCCGGCGGCGCAACGGGCGCTGGGCGCCGGCGGGCGTGGTGCTTTATCGCGCACCCCTGGCGCGGCGGCAGTATCTGCTGCTGGTGCCCGCGCTCCTGGTGTGGAGCGCCGTATCGTCCACGCTGCTGACTCCGCTCGACGAGGCGATCCGGCAAAGCCTGTTCGCCGGGCTGCCGGACTGGTTCTTCGCGACCAATTTCGTGCAGAACCTGGGGCAATACTCGCGCGAGTCGCTTGTCGCGGTGCTGCTGTTGAGCGCGGTTCTCAACATCGCCGTGCCCGCCGTCGAAGAACTCTACTTCCGCGGCTACCTGTTGCCGCGCATGGCGGGCGCGGGGCGCTGGGCGCCGCTGCTCAACGTCGCGCTGTTCTCGCTCTACCACCTGTGGACGCCGTGGGATAACCCGGCGCGGATCGTCGCGCTGTTGCCCGTGGTCTACGCCGTGTGGTGGCAACGGAACATCTACCTGAGTATGGCGGTACACTGTGCGCTGAACACGATCGGCACGCTGGGCCTGCTGGCGTTGTTGATCACCCGGCTATGAGCCGGCGTCACCCGCGATGACGGCGGCGGGGCACGGCCCGGCAGGCGGCACCGTGCCCCCCGGCCCCGGCGGCTGCACCCGCGGCGGCGCATTTGTCATCAATTTTTCACCTCTCTATACCGCGCATTTCACGCCACCGCCTTAGAATCAGGGTGGCGCCATCCTGAGGCGGAGGGCGGGCCTCGCCGGCATCCTGTTCCACGGCGGCACAGGATCATGAGACCCCGTTCGGCCAGGATACCGCCGGCTCAGGTCCATGATCGTCCATCCCGGCGCCGGGCCTGAGCAGCCTGCGAAGGAGGTGTAACCATGCGCGGTACCATCGTCGTCGATGAGAGCCGCTGCAAAGGCTGCGAACTCTGTACCTCGGTCTGCCCCAAAGACTTGATTCACCTGGCTGATTACTTCACCTCGCGCGGTTACCGCCCGGCGGTCCTGCAGGATCCGGGCGGTTTATGCACCGGTTGCTTGCTCTGCTCGACGATCTGTCCCGACGTGGCGATCACGGTCTACCGCGAGGCGGCGCGGCGCCCGGTCATCAGCGCTCGCGTTCCGGCGGCAGACGCCCCGGTCCCGGTGCTGGTAGGAGGTGCGCCATGACACGGGAGTTGTGGAAGGGCAACGAGGCCATCGCCGAAGCGGCTGTGCGGGGGGGGCTGACCGCCTATTTCGGCTATCCGATCACCCCGCAAACCGAGTTGTTGGAGTACCTGGCGCGACGCATGCCGGAACTGGGGCGCGTGTTCGTGCAAGCTGAGAGCGAGCTGGCGGCCATCAACATGGTCTACGGCGCGGCCTGCGCCGGCGCGCGGACCATGACCTCGTCGTCGGGACCGGGTATCTCGCTGATGCAGGAAGGGTTCTCGTATATCGCGGCGTCGGAAGTGCCCTGCGTGGTGGCCGACATCATGCGCGGCGGACCCGGCCTGGGCAACCTGGCGCCCACGCAGGCCGACTACTTCCAGCTCACCAAGGGCGGCGGCCACGGCGACTATCATCCCCTCGTCCTGGCCCCTTCGTCGGTCCAGGAAGCAGCGGACCTGACCTATCAGGCGTTCGACATCGCCGAGCACTATCGCACCATCGTCATTATCGCCGCCGACGGCACCATCGGCCAGATGATGGAGCCGGTGGTCATGCCGCCGATGCGCACGATCTGGCCGCAGGACCACGGCTGGGAACTGACCGGCGCTGTGGGCCGCGAACGGCGCATGATCACCTCGCTGCGGCTCGATCCGGCGGCGCTAGAGGAGCTGAACGACAACCTGCAAGCCAAGGAACGGGCCATCCGCGAAACCGAGGTGCGCTATGATGAGCGCTGGACCGACGACGCCGAGTTGATCGTGGTGGCGTTCGGCTCGGCGGCGCGCATCGCGCAGACGGCGGTAACAGCCGCCCGGCAGCGCGGAATCCGCGTGGGCATGTTCCGGCCCATCAGCCTGTGGCCGTTCCCGGCGGCGGCGCTGGCCGCGCTGACGCAGCGGGTGCCGCGGGTGCTGGTGCTCGAACTCAACGCGGGCCAGATGCTCGAAGACGTGCGCCTGGCCGCGGGTAGCGCCGCGCACATTGCCTTCATGGGCCGCATGGGCGGGCTGGTGCCGCTGCCCGATGAAATTCTCGCCCAGATCCAATTGCTGGCTCCGCGGGCTGCGGTCGGGCTTCCCGGCTGATCGGCCACGGCGCAACAACGAGGTTGCCCCGGCGCGTGCCGGAAAGGAGCTGTCTCATGATCTCTGACACGATGCCGGTCGTCTACGACCGGCCCGCGGCGCTGACCCCGGCGCTGACCCACTACTGCCCCGGCTGCACGCACGGCGTCATCCATCGCCTCGTCGCCGAGGTGCTGGACGAGTTGCACCTGCGCGAACGCACCATCGGCGTGGCCTCGGTGGGCTGTTCGGTGTTCGCCTACAACTATTTCGACTGTGACTTCGCCTCGGCGCCGCATGGGCGTGCGCCGGCCATGGCGACGGCGATCAAGCGGGT
>CBJNAR010000172.1:0-6795 GCA_966434075.1 uncultured bacterium | reverse complement strand
GCCGGCTACCCGGTGGCCGAGGCACCCCACGAACCCCCCCGCGTGTTCGAGGACCCGGCAGACCGGGCGGAACTGGCCGCGTATGAGGCCCACTTCCGGCAGGTGCTGGAGGAGAAGATCCCGCGCGCGCTGTGGCAAGCGTATATGGAGGCGTGCGACTCGCTGGCCGAGACGCTGGCCGCGTCGTACCGGGCGGCCCTGGAGCAGCCGCCGCCGGAAGGCCCGGTCCGCGGCGACCGGGACATGGGCTTCCGCCGCTGGTCCGGGCGGGATACGCCTCTAGGCCGCGCAGGCGGCCTTCGTAAGGGTAGCCGGAGGCTTGAGCCTCCAGGCTACCCCGCCGCGTAGGTTGATT
Source organism: uncultured bacterium (assembly GCA_966434075.1). Lineage (GTDB taxonomy): Bacteria > Chloroflexota > Chloroflexia > QHBQ01 > JAICKM01 > JAICKM01. Next base: position 6,440 of record CBJNAR010000172.1, on the reverse strand, counting down.
TTCGGCGGGGCCGATGCTACAATGGACCTCGCGCCTGCGCTTCCTGTGCTTCCTGCGGGTTGACCCGGCCCGTGTGAGCCCTGCTCATGCGGGTCCCGGCTAAGATTTCCCCGTGTCACGCATCTCCTGTCCTGCCCCGCAATGCGGTATAGGCGGGCCGCCGTGGCGGCAACGGCGCGAGTTGGCGGCGATCGCACTGACCCATCAGCGACAGGCAGAAGGAACCCCATTCATGCGAGCATTGATCACCGGCGGCGCCGGGTACATCGGCAGTCACACGTGCGTGGAATTACTGGAGGCGGGCTACGAGCTCGTCGTGGTCGATAACCTGGTCAACAGCAGCGTCGAAGCTATCCGGCGGGTGGAAGAAATCACCGGCAAGTCCATCGAGTTCCACGAGGTGGACCTGCTGGACCGCGACGCACTCAGCGCCGTGTTCGACCGGGCGCCCGTGGACTCGGTCATCCACTTCGCCGGGCTGAAGGCGGTGGGCGAATCGGTGGCTCAGCCGCTGCGCTACTACCACAACAACATCACCGGCACGCTGATCCTCTGCGAGGTGATGGCCGCGCACAATGTCAAGAAGCTGGTGTTCAGTTCGTCGGCCACGGTGTACGGCGATCCCAGCCGGGTGCCGATCACCGAGGACTTCCCGCTGTCGGCGACCAACCCCTACGGCCGCTCGAAGCTGATGATCGAGGAAATCCTGCGCGATCTGTACGTCTCCGACTCGGCCTGGAATATCGCCATCTTGCGCTACTTCAACCCGGTGGGCGCGCACAAGAGTGGGCGCATCGGCGAGGCCCCGAACGGCATCCCCAATAACCTGGTGCCGTATATTGCCCAGGTGGCCGTGGGCAAGCTGCCGCAACTCTCGGTCTATGGCGGCGACTACCCGACGCCCGACGGCACGGGCGTGCGCGACTATATCCATGTCGTGGACCTGGCGCAGGGCCACCTGGCCGCGCTGGCGAAGCTGGAGTCGAATCCGGGCGTCGTCACCTATAACCTGGGCACCGGGCGGGGCAACAGCGTGCTCGAAATGATCGCTGCGTTCGAGAAAGCGGCGGGCAAACCGATCCCCTACAAGATCGTGGCCCGGCGGCCCGGCGACATTGCCGCCTGCTACGCCGACCCGGCCAAGGCCAACCGCGAACTCCACTGGGCGGCGACGCGCGGCATCGACGAGATGTGCGCCGATGTCTGGCGCTGGCAATCGGCCAACCCCAACGGGTACGAGTAGGCGCACCCGGCATACTGAGCAGGTGCACTAGTGAGCTGTGGTCCGTTGGGGCCCCAGCTCTCGTTGATTTGGAGACCGGACGCGGGTGTTCAGCCGGCGATGTAGTAGCGCATGATGCGGCGGGTGGCCGATGGCGTGGCGACCTCGACAAAGCCCGCCTGCGCGTACGCGGCCACCACACCCGTCCAGGCGAAGGCGTCGGGCATGCGCCCGGCTTTGGGCACGACGGGGTAGGCTTCGACGATGGGCGCGCCCCCGCTGCGGGCATGCGCGACGGCCTGGCCGATCATCTGTACGCCCAGGCCCCGGCGCCGGAACGGGCGGGCGATGAAGAGGCAGACGATGGACCAGACGGGCGCCGCATCGACACGGACCAGCGACCGGGAGCGCTCCAGCACCGGATAGCAGGTGCGCGGCTGGATGGCGCACCAGGCCACGGGCGCGCCGTCCAGGTAGCCGATCAGGCCGGGCACCTCGCCCGACTCGACCCGAGCGCGCAGGGCGGCCTTGTTGGCGTCGCCCTTCTGGGCGTCGAACTGCTTTCGCGGCACCACCCACCACATGCACCAGCACCCGCCGCACGCGCCGTTGCGGCCAAAAAGCTGGTCCAGGTCGGCCCACCGTTCCGCCGTCAGCGGCTGGACGGATAGCTGAGGCGCGACGGCATCCTCTCGGCGCTCGGTGTCCATAGACCGGTTATTCTCCTTTCCGATTAGCCGGAGGCTATCACCTGGAAGCCGGACCCGACCGGGCGCAGGTCCGCCCCGGCGGGTGGAAACCCGACGCCCAACGCTGTGCCCAGGGTAATCACTGCGGTATGGGGTTCGCCCGCATAGGCACGGGCCGCGGCGGTGCCGTCGTGGACCAGCACCACCTCCACCGCGCGATCGAGGCGGCGGCTCACGCGCTCAACCAGCCAGGCGCCCGCACTGGGGGCGAGAATGCGTAACTCCGAGTAGGCGCCGCCCTGGCGGGCCAGCGGCTGGTTGTCGCGTATGTAGGCGGCCACACTCGCCACCAGCACCGGGGCAGGGGTAACGCCTTTCGCCTGAGCGGCGCGCCAGGTATCGGCGAATACCGTGACCATATGCTCGGCCAGCGCCGCTACATCCGCTGGGGATAGATCCGCGCCGGATGCATGGAAGCGGGCCGGGATCGGAGGCAGCAGGCGGAGCGCGGTCAGCACGCCCTCCTGGTAGACGGCGTGGGCGCGCTTGATAGCGGTTTGCCCGAAGTCGAAGACCAGCGCCGCCGGGTAGCCCGCCGGCACGCTGCGCGCCGCCCCGATGAGCGGCAGGACGGCGGGGTGGGCGGCGACATCGAGGCCGAAATCGGGCAAACCCGGTGCCCACAGGTGCTCCGCCGCCCAGTGCCGCACCCGCGCACCCAAGTGCCCGCTCGCCAGCCCGCCGCCCAGCCAGATCTGCGTGATCCCGGCCCAGTGGTCCCAGTAGCTAGCGTCCCAGTCGGCGCGCGCCGCGCGGTTCACGGCATCGCCGCGCTTGAGCGTGAGGATCAGGTAGGCCAGCCGCCGGCCATAGCACCACGCTACCTCGTCCGCCGCCACCCGGACCGCCGGATCGCCTGCCGCCAGCGCGCGATTCAGCAGATGCGGGGCCTGGCTGCTGTCGGCAAGATCATCTGTCGTCAGGCCCAGGCCGGCGGCATCCTGGCGCATCAGGTCCACCAGCGCGCCGGTGGAGAGCAGATCATAAGCGAACTGGCCGCGGACGCCGTCTTCCAGCGCCAGACCCGGCAGGTCCACGATGCGCATCCGGTTCAGGCTGGCCGCGGGCGTGAGTTGGGTGGGATCGAGCGGATCGGGCATGGCGGCATGGTCTCCTGAAAAGGAGAGGACTTAAGGCTTCCTGTTCAGAAACGACAAAACCGTGAAGCACAGGAAGAACGCGCCCGTGACGACGCCTAAGCCGACTAACATGTAGAGCGCCACCTCGTCGAGGCGATCCGCGCGGTCCATGACCGCCATGGTGAGCGGTGTGACCAGGGCTGTTCCGATTCCCAGGCGTAGGACAACAATCCACCGGTGTCTCAGATTACCAACCGGGTCGAGCGACATGTTGCCTCCAGAGAGGACCGGATGCCGCCAACAGGTGGCATCCGATGTTTGTGCGCGGGCCGGGCGGCGCCGCCTAGCCGAGGGTGTCGTGGACGATGGTCTCGGCTTCCTGGATGATGCGGTCGAGATGCGCGCGGCTCTCGAAGCTTTCGGCGTAGACCTTGTAGATGTCCTCGGTGCCGGAGGGGCGGGCGGCGAACCAGCCGTGTTCGGCGACGATCTTCAGGCCGCCGATGGGCGCGTCGTTCCCGGGCGCGCGGGTCAGCCTGGCGGTGATCGGGTCGCCGGCCAGGGTCTGCGCGCGCACGTCCTCCGGCGCCAGCTTGCCCAGGCGAGCCTTCTGTTCGGGCGTGGCCGGGGAGTCGATGCGGGCGTAGTACGGCGTGCCCAACTGCGCGGTCAGGGCCTGGTAGTGCTCGCCGGGATCGCGGCCCGTGCGAGCCAGGATCTCCGCCGCCAGCAGGCCCATGATCGGCCCGTCCTTGTCGGTGGTCCAGACCGTACCGTCGCGCCGCAGGTAGGATGCGCCGGCGCTTTCCTCGCCCCCGAAGCCGAGCGAACTGTCGAGCAGCCCCTCCACGAACCACTTGAACCCCACCGGCACTTCGTAGAGCCCGCGCCCGATCAGCCCGGCCACCCGGTCGATCAGGCTGCTGCTGACCACCGTTTTGCCTACCTGGGCGCCCTGCGGCCACTCGGGACGGTTCTGGAACAGGTACCAGACGGCGACGGCCAGGTAGTGGTTGGGGTTTATCAGCCCGGCGCTGCGCGTGACGATGCCGTGGCGGTCGGCGTCGGTGTCGTTGCCGAAGGCGATGTCGTAGGAGTCCTTGAGGTGGACCAGGTTCGCCATGGCATAGGGCGATGAACAGTCCATGCGGATCTTGCCGTCGTGGTCGACCGGCACGAAGCGGAAGGTCGGATCGACGGCGGTGTTGACCACGGTGAGGTTCAGCCCGTAGCGTTCGGCGATGGGCCCCCAGTAGGCCACGGTTGCGCCGCCCAGCGGGTCGGCCCCGATGCTGATGCCGGAGGCGCGGATGGCGTCCATGTCGAGGACGCTGTTGAGGTCGTCCACGTAGGGGTGGATGAAGTCGTACGGGTGGGTCGTGGGCACGGCGGCGGCGCTCTCATAGGGCACGCGCTGGACACCGCGATTCTTCTCGGCCAGCAGGCTGTTGGCGCGGTCCTGGATCCAGCGGGTGATCTCCGGGTCGGCGGGGCCACCGGCGGGCGGGTTGTACTTGAAGCCGCCATCGGCGGGCGGATTGTGCGAGGGCGTGATCAGGATGCCGTCGGCCAGGCCGGTCTTGCGCCCACGGTTATAGGTCAGGATGGCGTGCGAGACGACCGGGGTGGGCGTGTAGCCGTTGCTCTGGGCCAGCAGCACCTCGACTCCGTGCGCCGCCAGCACCTCCAGCGCGGTCTGCTCGGCAGGCTCGGACACGGCGTGGGTGTCTTTGCCCAGATAGAGCGGGCCGCTGATGCCCTCGCGCTTGCGGTACTCGGCGATGGCCTGGGTGATCGCCAGGATGTGGTCCTCGTTAAAGGTGCGGTCGGCAGGCGAACCGCGATGCCCGGAGGTGCCGAACTGCACGCGCTGTTCGGGCACCGACGGATCGGGGTGCAGGTCGTAGTACTGGGCGCGCAGCTTAGCGACATCGATCAGCATATCGGGTGGCGCCGGTTTCCCGGCCAGGGGACTGATGTGCTCTTCCACGGTAATCCTCTCCCTTTCTCCAGCCATGAGTCGTCCCTGGCCCTGTATCAGATTCCGTGCCCGGCGTTTCGCCGGTGCCCGCCTCGCGCTGCCCTATCCGGCCCCATTGCGGGCGGGGGCCGGCCCGGCCACCGGCAGCCGGATGGTGAAGGTCGTGCCACGGCCCTCCTCCGACTCGACGGCGATCTGCCCGCCGTGCAGCTCCACCAGGCGGCGCACAATGGTCAGGCCCAGGCCGGTGCCGCGCTCGCCGGCGGTGCCGGGGCGGCTGGCGTGCTTGAAGTGCTGGAACATCTCGGCCACCTGCCCCGCCGGGATGCCGATGCCCGTATCCTGCACCTGCAACGCCACCTGGCCCGGCTCGGGTTGCACGTGGATACGCACCTGGCCCCCACTTGGGGTGAATTTGACGGCGTTGCCGAGCAGGTTACTCACCACCTGGTAGAGCCGGTTATAATCGCCGGCCACGGGCGGTTCCTCGCCGGCCCCGTCCACGCTCATCGTGATCGACTTGGCCGCCGCGGTGACGGTCAGTTCGCGCACGGCGGCGCGGGCCACCTCGCTCAGCAAGACGGGCCGTAGCTCCAGGTGCAACTCGCCGGTGTTGATCCGGGCCAGGTCCGACAGGTCGTTGCTGAGGACCAGCAGGCGCTTCGTCGCCTGGGAAATCGTCTCCAGGTAGCGCCGGTGATCCACACGCGCCGCGCGTTTCTCGTCCAGCAGGATGTCGGTCGCCATGCGGATGGTCGTGATCGGCGTGCGCAGGTCGTGCGAGGTGACGGCCAGGAGTTCGTCCTTGAGGCGGTCCAACTCCTGCAGGCGCATATTGGCGGTCACCAGTTCGGTCTCGGTATGCTGCAATTCGGCGTGCGATTTTTCGACCTCCAGCAACATGACGGCCATTTGCCGGTTCGCCTCGGCCAGTTGCGCGGTGACTCCCTCCGCCGCCTTTTTCGCTTGCAGCAATTCGTCCTCGTAGCGGCGGCGCTGGTACATCGGCACGACCACGCAGTCGTTGACGACCATGCCCGCGCGTTCGCGCCGGACAGCGTTGGCGAGCACGGGGATATCCGCCCCCTGGCGCGACCGCAACGAGAGATAGATCTCGTCGACTCGGCCCTGCATTTTCAAGAGCGGGAAGAAGTGCGTCTGGTGGAAGACGCGACTGCCGGGCGTGAGCAACACGTTCATCCCGCGACCCGGCAGGTCGCCGGGCGCGTAGCCGAGCAGGGACGCCAGGGTGTCATTGACCAGCACGATGGTGCCGTCATCGGCGAACTCCACGAAGCCGCAGGGCGCAGTGTTGAGCAGTTCGTCCATTAGGCGCGGCGCTCCTTCCCCCGGCTCATCTCGCGCCCGCCACCAGATAGGCCTTGATGGCGCTGACGGTCTCGTCGGGA